>NZ_JAGWCV010000068.1:0-14183 GCF_020657735.1 Clostridioides sp. ZZV15-6383
ATATAATATTATTGATATTTCTGAAATTTCACTATTTTTATTTTTAGTTTTTAATGATTTATATAATATTTTTTATTATATATTTTAATTTTTCTTTTAATTTATAGTCATTTTTATTACATTTTTTGATATTTAATTTATTGTTTATGTCCATATTTTTGTCAAATTTTGTATTACTTCTCGCTAGATTATTTAACAATTTTTCTTAAATTCTAAAATTAATTAATTTTTTTAAAAATTTTATTTGCTTTTATTTAAAATTTGTGCTATATTAATAGAACAGACTTATTTTTTTAGTTTGTATTTTTTAATAAAGCGGAGGTTTTCTTATAATGAAAAACGGAATAGTAAAATGGTTTAATAATGAAAAAGGATTTGGATTCATATCTGTAGAGGGAGAAGATGATGTTTTCGTACATTTCTCAGCTATACAAAATGATGGATACAAAACTTTAGAAGAAGGCGAAAAGGTTAGCTTTGATATAACTCAAGGCAATAGAGGTCCTCAAGCTGAAAACGTAAATAGAATATAATTATTTAATTTAAATATATATATTTTAAAAAAGGAGCTATCGAGGGCTCTTTTTTGTTGTTCATTCTATTTATTGCTCATTACAAAAAATAAAAAGTTACTTTAAAAAGTATCAAACTTAAAACAACTTTTTTAAAATAACTTATTATATTATAATATATACTATTAATATAAAATCCTCTATTTAATTTTATCAGATATTATTAAACATAACTCTCTTAAAATTTTACAGGCTATTACAGTTGATACACCTGTAGTATCATAATCAGGGCTTAACTCTACAATATCACAACCAACTATATTTATATTAGAATTTTTTATAATTTTAAAAATTTCTTGAAATTCTCTATAATTTATACCACCAGGTTCTGGTGTACCTGTTCCTGGAAATACAGACGCATCCAATACATCTAAATCTATAGTCAAATAAATATTCTTTCCATTTAGCATATTAACTATATTTTCGAATGTATCTATTCCTCCTATTTCCATATATGTGTGTTTTTGCTCTGTCGCAAATTTAAATTCTTCTTTCGTACCAGATCTTATCCCAAACTGAAATATTTTATTATCTCCTATAATATCCCATATCCTTTTAATTACTGTTGCATGAGAATTTTTACTATTATTGTATTCTTCCCTTAAATCTGTATGAGCATCAAAATGAATTACATATATATCATTATACTTTTCATATACCGCTTTAAAAGCTGGTAATGTAACTAAATGCTCTCCTCCAATCATAAATGGAACCTTTGAATCTCTAACAATCTTATATGTTTCTTGATAGATTTCTTTTAATACTTGTTCTGTGTTTCCAACACTAATTTCTAAATCTCCATAATCACATATATCATAATCTTCTAAATCCAAGTCTAAAAAAGGGCTATACGTCTCAAGACCATAAAACTCTTTTCTCATATAACTACTTGCAAATCTAGCTCCAGGTCTATTAGAAGTTGTTCCATCAAATCCAACACCAAATACTATCAGATTAGATTCTTCATAATTTTTGTCCATACTCATAAAGGTATTCATATGATAGAAATTATTATTCATCTAACATCTCCTTTACATATTGTGGCAACATAAATGAACCTAAATGTATATTGCTATTATAATATTTAGTTTTTAAATTTAATTTCTCCCATCCATCTTTATCTTGATTTTTTATAGGATTGAATTTTTTTGAAGCAAATCCAAACAGCCAATGACCAGATGGATATGTTGGTATATGTGCTTGATATACTTCAGATATTGGAAATATTTCTTTTAACTTCTTATTAGCTCTTTTCATTTCTCTAGCATTGAAGTCAAAATAAGGACTTTCACTTTGATTTACCAAAATCCCATCATCAGTCAGCACTCTGTAACAATCCCTATAAAAATCAGTTGAAAAAAGACCTTCTCCTGGTCCTATTGGGTCAGTTGAATCTACGATTATCAAATCATAAGATTTATCCTGAGCACACTTAACAAAATTAACACCATCTTCAAAATATAAACTTACTCTTTTATCATCTAATTTACATGAACAGATATCCATATATTCTTTAGATACATCTACAACCATTTTATCTATTTCAACCATATCAATCTTTTCTATTTGAGGATAACGGCTTAATTCTCTTACTGTACCACCATCACCTCCACCTATGACTAATGCTTTTTTGATGTCTAAATTTGTAGCCATAGGAACATGAGTTATCATCTCATGATATATAAACTCATCTTTATACGTTACCATCATTAATCCATCTATCGTTAAAAACTTTCCAAATTCATCACTATCGTATACATCTATCCTCTGAAATTGGGACTTACCCTCAAATAGATGCTTGTTTACTTTTATAGAAAATCTTACATTTTCTGTCCATTCTTCTGTATACCAAAGTTCCATATAATAATCCTCACTTTCTCTTGTATATTTTAGACTGCTTCTGGTTTATGAGTAATCTTACCCAAATCTTTTTTTGAGTATTTTTTAATTTTTGTAGTTAAACCTCTTGGAATTTCTGTGGACTCACTTCTTTCTGACTTTAAAAGTTGTTCTAATAATTCAAAACTTTTCCATGTGTCTATATCACCACAAGTGAAAAAATCCGCTGCTGCATAACCATATTCAGGCCATGTATGTATTGTCAAATGAGATTCAGCAATTATAACAGCTCCTGAAACCCCCCCAAGGATTAAAATGGTGGAATACAGAATCAACGATTGTAGCTTTTGCATTTAGTGCTGAATCATTCATAAAATTTTCTATAAGACGTAGGTCTTTAAGTACATTTTCATCACAATTATAGTATTCTACTAGTATATGTCTGCCTAGTGTTTCAAATTTCATTTCAATCCCAACTCCTTTATATTTTTAATAAACTCTTAGCCTCTAAAAATAAATCACTTTATTTTATTACAAGTATTCTATCTAAGTTTTTATCTTGCACATCTGTTAGATATGCATTGCTATTTTTTAAGAAAATAATATATTCCATAATTTCTTTTGTTATTAACTCACCTGGAGCAACAATTGGTATTCCTGGTGGATATGCCATTATTGATTCTCCACAAATTCTATCTATACACGAATTAATTTCTACACTTTCTTTTGGTGCATAAAAAGCTTCTCTTGGATTGAGCTTAATAGTTGGGTTTATTTGAACCATATTAAATTCATTTAATGTTGCTTCTTTTCTATAAACATTTGAAATTATAGAAAGTGCTTTTACTAATCTATCTATATCTGATTTATTTGTCCCAATAGATACAAGTGCCAGAATATTGTACGAATCTCCTAATTCTACTTGAATTGAAAAATTTTTATATAATAAATCGTAGACTTCAAATCCAGTTAAATTTAATTCTTTTACATTTATACATAATTTTGTTTCGTCTATAAAGTCAGCACCTTTTTGTTTTAATATTTCAGTAGATAGTACCTTTATTCCATTAATTTTATTTAATCTAGATTTTGCATACTCACAGCTACCATATCAGCTCCCAAGCTTATTGCAGAAGGAGGTAAATCTAAATGAAATGGAAAATGAGCACCATGAGCTTCATCCACTAACACTAAAACATTATTTTTATGACATAGCTCTATAATACTCTCAAGGTCTGCGCAAACCCCATAGTAAGTTGGATTAAGAAAAAATAATGCTTTTATATTACAATCTTTTTCTATTTCTGTTTTAACTTTTTCAAGAGTAATATTTAAACTTATACCTAGTTGTTCATCAAATTCCGGTTGTATAAATATTGGTATTCCTCCACAAAGTATTAATGCATTTATCACCGATTTATGTATATTTCTTGGGAGTAATACTTTTTCACCTGGATTTATCACACTTAAAATCATTGCATGTATTGCTTGAGTTGTTCCATTAGTTATAAAGAATGCTTCATCAGCCATATATGCTTGTGCTAACAAATCCTGAGCATTTTTTATAACTCCATTTGGGGCAGATACATTGTCCATAGTTGGTGATGAATTTATATCCATTTTCATGAGATTTTCACCTAGATATTTATTTAATATATCTACACCTCTATTTCTTAAGTGTCCAGGTACATCAAAACAAGCTATATCTTTTTCTGAGTATTCCTTTAGCGACTCTAATAATGGAGCACACTCATAGCTTAATTCAACTGCATTTGCGAACTCACTATCCATGATTTTGAATTCATCCCCTCTCTATATTCAAATATTTTTAATATTTATTATTTATTATTTCTATTTTTTATTTTTACTTTTATTAAACTCATGATATTTATTATATTAACATTTGAATATTTTTACAAGTGTTTTTTTGAAGTTATACAAAAACATCTACATTAGTTATATCAATATTTATAAACTTTTTTATTTTTCGTTGTTTATATTAATTTTTTCAAAAATTAGTATTTATAAACTTTTTTATTTTTTATTTTTTTAGTACTTTTGTTTTTTTGAGATTTAGTAAGTTTTTGAGTTTACTATTTTTAATTTGTAAGTATTTTATTACTAAACTTTTATATTATTCTTATTTCATATATTAAAATTACTAGTTTAGTTAGACTAAATAATTTTCCTATTTTTTCATTTTAATTTTATATTAAAATTTATTTTCTTAATTTACATATACTGGTCTTAATATCCCTATTTTATCATAGTACTTTAGAGTTTTTGCTTATATTTTTGATTAACTTTATTCTTAGTTTAACTTTAATAATTAACAAAAAATAGAAAAATCATATAAAAAAATAAAGAGAAACTTTATAAAAGCTTCTCTTATACCATCTCTGCTATAGGTATCGTTTTCCAATGTTCTCTCAAAATTCTTTCAACATTTTCTAAATCATTCTCTCTCATAGATTTTACTATATCAATATGTTGATTATTGCTGTATGACAGCATTTTATATAGCTCATCTTCATTATCACTAGTATATGACTTTGACATAAAATTATATCTTAAAGAGTTTAATAGATTTATTAACACTTGATTCTCTGATTTAGCTATGTATATATCGTGAAATTCATTACTTAATTTTAAATAGTTATTGTAATTTTTATACTTTATAGAGACCGTCATCATTTCTGTTAATTCTTCCATTTTTATTAAGTCTGATTCAGTTAAATTTTGTACTGCTGAAGAACCTGCTAATGCATCCAATACTCCAATTACAGAATAGGTGTCTAATTTTTCCTTTTCTTGAAATTCTTTTACTACAAATCCCTTATTAGGTATCTTTTCTAGTAAATTTTCACCCGCTAATCTCGTTAGTGCTTCCCTCGCCGGTGTTCTACTAACTCCGATAGATTTACAAATCTCAGATTCAGTAATTCTCTGATTAGCTTCATACTCTCCATTTTGGATTTTCTTTGATATATAGTCATATACTTGAGTTGTAAGTGGATCTACCTTCATAAGACGCTCCTCCATATTAAGATTATAAAAGTTAAATCTCCCTACAACTTTGGTAGAGAGGTTAGTTTTATCTTACTAATTTATATAATATCACAATTATGATATTTTTTATACTTCTTTGTAATATTTTGAAATACTAAAATTCTTATAATAATTTACAAAAATGGATTGTCTCAAAATAGAGATAAGCCTTTTTTTCATTGTTAAAATGATGAAAATATATTTGATTTCATACAAAAAAGAGTGCCTCATCAACTAAAAAGTTCATTTTGAGACACCCACTTCTTTTCTATTTATTTTTTCTAAACTCACATATTTAATTTACTTTAAAAACTCTAAATGATTTAGAATCTAAATCTACTTTCAATTTATTATTTTCAATTGGTATACTGTTACTTACCTTCTTAGAGCTATACTTTATAGATATTTCCTCAATAAAACTTCCTTCTATATTTAATGATACACTTTCAATATTCTCACTTCTATTTACTAAAATTATTATTCTATCATTGTCCTCATTAAATCTAATAAAGGCAAACACAGAGTCATTTCTAGTATATATGAATTCTGTACTTCCAGAACTTAAAAGTTTATTCTTATTTCTAATTTTTATAATATCCTTATAGAAGTTAAGCATATCTTCATCTTCATTTTTCCATGGATATGTTCTTCTATTGTCTGGGTCGACACCTCCACAAAGACCTGCTTCATCCCCATAGTATATATATGGTACTCCCTCAAATGTCATCTGTATAGCTACAGCAAGCTTCACTAAATCTCCATCATTATTTAATTCAGTTTTAGCTCTTGTAACATCATGTGTTCCAATTAAATTTAAATTAGACTTAAATGATTCTTTTGGATAATTTTCCTTAATCTGCATATATCTATTACAAAGTTCACATGAATTAATTTCTCCTTTTAAGAAAGAAAACATGTTATTTCTAAAAGGATACCCCATAACAGAATCTAATTCTTCACCTAATAGATAACTTCTTCTTTGACCATAACTAATCTTATTTGATGCATCTTCCCATACTTCTCCTATAAGAATTGAATCGTTATCAGCTTTTTTTAGTTCCTTTTTTAGCTCTCTTATAAACTTAGTTGGTAATTCGTCTGCAACATCTAATCTCCAGCCCTTAACACCCATATCTATCCACTTGTTTATAACACTATCTTTATCATATATTATATAATCCATATAACTATTTTCTAATTCATTTATATTTGGCAATGTCTTAACATCCCACCAACTTTTATATTTTTGAGGGAATTCTTCAAACATATACCACGAATAATATGGAGATTCCTTTGATTGATATGCTCCTAAGCTATTATAGTTTCCATACATATTAAAATATTTACTATCTGCTCCAGTATGACTAAAAACACCATCTAATACTATTGATATATCTTTTTCTTTTGCTTTATTAATAAGCTCTTTAAATGTATCTTCATCCCCAAACATTGGGTCAATTTTTTTATAGTCACCTGTGTCATACTTATGATTACTAGAGGCTTCAAATATAGGGCTTAGATATAGTATACTTACACCTAATTTTTTTAGGTATCCAAGTTTATTGATTATTCCTCTTAAATTTCCACCATGGAAATCCCATCTTATAATATCCCCTTGACTATCCTTTATGTACATAGGTATATCTTCCCAATTTCCATATATGAAACTATTTTTTTTAGGATTATCAACCTTACCATTACGATTCCCATTATTGAACCTATCTACAAATATATGATAAAGTATTCCTTCTTTGTACCATGTTGGTACTTTAAAATCTTTGTAAACAGTGATTTGATATTTATTAATATCATTATAATTATATTCACAAGAGTATCCATTATCTCTATTCTTTCCATAAAATAGGGTCTTTTTATAACCATCTATTTCAACCTCAACTTTAAAATAATAAAAATAAACACCTGTATTATCAAATTTTTCAATCTTACCATAAAAGCATTTTCCAAGTTTATCATTATCTACTTCTTCATTTAAAGTTATTGTTTTCATTTCTTCTTCTCTATTTATTTCTAGGGAAATAGACTTGACATTATATCCCTCATTTACTTTAACATAAATGGTCAATTCCTCATCAAATTTTAAAGCTCCAAACGGAGCCTTAAAATTTTTATCCCAAGAGTTATATTCTATTACATTTTGCATTTAATCACACCCTTTTAAACCAAATGTCTTTTGCATACTCAGAAATTGTTCTATCTGAAGAGAAAAATCCAGAGTTAGCTATATTAACTAAAGACATTGTATTCCATTTTTCTTTATCTCTATATAACCTGTTTATATCTGCTTGAGCTTGACCATAATTTTCAAAATCTCTTAATACAAAATACTCATCATTGTAAGTAGTAAGTGCATTATAAATACTTCTTCCTTCTTCACCTAAATTTGGAATAAATCCATTTATTAAGTCATCTACTACCCTTTTTATATCCATATTAGAATGATACAGGTCAAGTGAAGAATATCCACCATACTTATTATAATTTAGTACTTGTTCTGCACTAAGCCCAAATAAAAACATATTTTCTTTACCTACTTGTTCACATATCTCTATATTTGCACCATCAAGTGTAGCCAAAGTTATAGCACCATTCATCATAAACTTCATATTGCTTGTTCCAGATGCTTCCTTTGTTGTAGTTGAAATTTGCTCACTAACATTTGCTGCTGGTATTATTATCTCTGCTAATGATACTCCATAATTCTCTAAAAATACTACTTTTAACTTATCTTTTACTCTAACATCATTATTTATAGTAGTTGCAACAGAGTTTATAAATTTAATTATACATTTAGCTAAATAATATCCTGGTGCTGCTTTTGCTCCAAATATAAAAGTTCTCGGGTCAAGATTTAGGTTGGGATTATCAAGCAACTCATGATACATATGAAGTACATTAAATATATTTAACAACTGTCTTTTATACGCATGTAATCTCTTAACCTGAACATCAAATATTGAACTTGGGTCTATATTTAAATCGTATTTACCTTTTATAAACTTTGCTAAATTTACTTTATTATTGTATTTTATATCATCAAGTCTCTGTAAAACAGAAGAATCATTTTTAAATTTTTCAATGTTTTTTAACTGCAAAGTATCCTTCTTCCACGAATCACCAATTAAATCTGTAATTAAATTACTAAGTTGGGGATTTGAACTTATAAGCCATCGTCTATGTGCAATTCCATTAGTCTTATTATTAAATTTATTTGGCTCATCTTGATAGAAATCTTTCAATACCTCAGTTTCAAGAATATTAGTATGAAGCTTAGCAACTCCATTTACACTGTGACTTGTGACAATACATAAGTTTGCCATGTTGATGTTGTCCCAGTCTATTATACTCATTCTTTTTATTCTATCTTGGTCATACCCTTTATTATTTAATTCCTCTACATACCTTCTATTTATTTCTTCTATTATCATATAAATTCTAGGTAATAGTTCTTTCATCATACTTACAGGCCATTTTTCCATTGCTTCTGACATTATAGTATGATTAGTATAAGATACTGTTTTTTTAGTTATTTCCCATGCTTCGTCCCAAGATAGGTCTTCTTCATCAAGCAAAATTCTCATAAGTTCTGGTATACATAAGGTAGGATGTGTATCATTTATATGAATTGCTACCTTATCAAATAAATTAGTGATATTAAATTTATTCTTTTTATATTTTCTTATTATATCTTGTATCCCTGCACTTACAAAAAAGTATTCTTGTTTTAATCTCAATAACTTGCCTGCATAATTTGAATCGTCTGGATACAATACCTGCGATATTTCCTCAGTATAATACTTATGTTTTAAAGCCTCTTCATAGCTACCAGAATAATTTAAAGCATTTGAAGTAAGTTCACCAAAATCTCTCTTTGGTATTTCACTTTTAAACAATCTTAAAGTGTTTATACATTGATTTTGGTATCCTATTATTGGTATATCATAAGGCATTGCCATTACAGGAAGGTAGTTTTTATGAATTACTTTTAAATGACTACCTTCCTTGATTAATTCTACCTCACCACCAAACTTCACCATTGTTGCTTCATTTGGTCTTACAGTTTCCCACGCATATCGTCCTTCTATAAGCCAGTTATCAGGTACTTCTACCTGATAACCATTTACAAATTTTTGTTCAAATAGACCATATTTATATCTTATTCCATATCCTTGACCACTTATATTCAAAGATGCCATAGAATCTAAAAAGCAAGCTGCTAATCTACCAAGACCACCATTTCCTAAGGCTGGGTCTACTTCAGCTTCAATTAAATCATCTAAGTTAATTCCTAACTCTGATAAACCTTCTCTAACTTCTTCTTCAATATCTAAATTTAGTAAGTTAGATTTTAATTGCCTTCCTATTAAAAATTCCAAACTAAAATAATAAACTTCTTTTTTCTTATCCAACTTTGTAGCAACCCATTTTTTTGCTATTTCATCTTTCAGTAGACTACATAATACATTTAACAATTGTTCATCAGTAGCTTCCTTGATAGATTGTGCATATAAGCTATACATTTTCACTTCAAATTTTTGCTTGAATTTCTTTTTGCTTATTGTTACCAAAAAAACCACTCCTTTAATCACATATGTCTTTATATGTTTCTATATACTCCTTAGCTGATTTTTTCCAACTATTATCTGTGTTCATTGCATTTTCAACTAATTTCATCCATTTTTCTTTATCTTTGAACACTTTGATTGCATTTTGCAAACAGAAAAACATCTCATGAGCATTGTAATTTTTAAAACTAAATCCATTACCTTCACCAGTAAACTTATTATAAGGTATTACAGTATCTTTAAGCCCTCCAGTTTCTCTAACTATTGGCAAAGAACCATATCTCATAGCCAACATTTGCCCTATACCACAAGGCTCAAATAGTGATGGCATTAAGAACATATCACTTGCAGCATATATCTGCTGAGCCAATGATGAATTAAAAGTAATTCTAGCTGATACTTTATCTGAAAAATTAGAATCATAATAATTGAACATTGACTGATATTGATGCTCTCCAGTTCCTAAAATAACAATCTGTAAATCTTCTCTCATAAGTTCAGGCATCATATACGCTATTAAATCAAATCCTTTTTGAGAAACCAATCTTGAAACTATACCTATCAATGGAATAGATGAATCTTTTTTAAGTCCCAATATATCTTGTAATCTCAATTTATTTTCTATCTTTTTATCAATAGAATCTACATCATAATGAACAAATATATCTTTATCTTTTGCAGGGTCGTTTAAATCATAATCTATACCATTTAATATACCTTTTAATTTTTCTGATTCTTTTCTAAGTAGTCCATCTAATTGTTCACCATAAAAAGGTGTTTGTATTTCATTTACATAAGTAGGACTAACAGTTATAATTTTGTCTGCAAAATTTATTCCAGCTTTCATAAAATTTATTGAACCATAATATTCTATATCTCCATTATCAAAGTATTTTTGAGGTAAATCCAATATATCATCTAAAACATACTTATCAAACACACCTTGATATTGCAGATTATGTATAGTATACATAGTTTTTATATTTTTATACCCCTCAAGGGTTGCATATCTTTCTTTTAGAATTAATGGTAACATACCTGTATGCCAATCATTTATATGTATTACATCTGGATAAAAATCAATTCTACTTATAGCTTCTAAGACAGCATCTGTAAAGAAAGTATACCTTTCTGCATCATCTCCATACCCATAGATGCTCTTTTTTTCATCTTCTCTTCTAAAATAAAATTCATTATCTATAAAGTAAAATTTTACACCATCTAATTCCATTTCTAAAAGACCACAATATTGATTTCTCCATCCAACACGTACACTAAACACAGCTATTTCTTTTAGTTGATCTTTTAAATAACTTGGTATAGTTGAATATTTAGGCATTATCACCCTTACATCTACACCTTCTTTTTTTAATTCTTTAGGCAATGCATAAGAAACATCTCCTAATCCTCCAGTTTTTGCAAAGGGCCAACACTCTGCTGTTACATAAAAAACTTTCATTAGTCACTCCCCCTTCTAAAAAATTTATTTATATATTTGTATTCTTTTCTACTACAAGAGGATATTTTTCATCTCCTCTTAACTCTTTCCCATTTGATACACTTGTATTTTTATCTAATATTGCATTGTATAATTTTGCATTTGACTTTATTACACAATTTTGCATTACTATTGAGTTTTCTATAACTGTTCCTTTTTCAACATTGACCTTTCTAAATATGATACTATCTTTTACAGTACCTTCAATTAAACAACCAGATGCTATAAAGCTATTTTCTACTTTAGCACTATCTGTATAAATTGTAGGAGATTCATTCTTTTCTTTTGTAAATATCTTTCTTTCAGAATACAATAATTCATCAGCAACTTCTAAATTTAATAAATCTTTGCTCATTTCAAAATATGATTCAACAGAATTTACACATTTTAAATATCCTGTATATTCATAAGCTCCTATTTTCATGTTTTCTGCTTCTTCAATAATGAATTCTTCTAAATAACAATAACTACCTTTATTTACAATATTATATATACATTCAACAAAATCTTCACGCTTCATAATATACGTTTCCATACATATATTTGCTCTAGGGAATTTACCCAAATTATTTCCAACATTTATTACCCTATTGTTACTGTCTAAATTTAGAGTTAAGTTACCATCAAAATCTTTATTTGCATTATTTACATTTTTATATATTATAGTTATATCATTATGAGATTTTTTATGATATTCCAAGGCCTGAGAATAATTTAAATTGCATAACATATAGCTTGGAGCTATTAAAATATATTCTTCTTCACTCTTTTCTATATAATCTAGATTAGCCAAGATAGTATATATGTCACCTTGTCTATGTGAGTAAGTATTTCTATACTTAGTGTTTTCTGGACTAAAAATTGATAGGCCACCTTTTTTTCTACTTAAATCCCAATCTTTCCCACTACCTATATGGTCTGTCAATGATCTGTATTTTTCCTTTGCGAATATTCCAACTTTAGTGATTCCTGAATTTATCATGTTAGATAAAGCAAAATCTATTATTCTATATCTTCCAGCTATTGGCGTAGATGCTATTGGTCTTCCATAGTTAAGTTTATTTATTACTGGGTCTCCTTTTTTGTTTAAATTTATTATCCCTAAACATTCATTTCTCATTTTAAAGACCTCCTTCTATTAATACGCATCTAGGTTCGATATTTTCATACTCAGAAACTACATTTATTTCATTATTTACATTTTTTATCTGAACATTATCATTTATAGTTGCACACTCACCTATCATAGCTTTTTCTATAGTTACATTTTCACCTATTACAACGTTTGGCATTATTACTGAATCAATTACTTTACTTCCTTTGCCAACGACAACCCCATGTGATAATACAGAGTTACCTACTTCACCTAAAATTCTACAACCATCTGCTATCATTGATCTGTGAACATTTGCATTTTTGCCTATATATTGTGGAGGCATTGCCATAGTATTTGTATATATCTTCCATTTAGGGTCTGCTAAATCAAGTGTTTCTGGAGACTTTATTATATCCATATTAGCATCCCATAGACTCTGTATAGTTCCTACATCTCTCCAGTATCCCTTAAATGGATAAGCATACGTTCCAACATTATCTTCTAACATTTTAGGTATTAAATTCTTTCCAAAATCATCATAATTTATTTCTGGATTTCCTTCTGCTTCCTTAAAATAACTTCTCAACATTTTCCAATCAAATATGTACACTCCCATAGATGCCAAATTACTCTTAGGTTCACTTGGTTTTTCTTCAAATTCATAGATACTTGAATCTTCATTTGTATTCATTATCCCAAATCTAGAAGCCTCATCCCAAGGAACTTCAATTACTGCTATTGTAGCCTTAGAACCTTTTTCCTTATGAAATTTCAACATTTTACTATAATCCATTTTATATATATGGTCACCAGATAGTATCAATACATATTCTGGATTATAAGTATCTACAAAATCCATATTTTGATATATTGCATGTGCTGTACCATTATACCAATTTCCCTCTTTTTCATTCATAAATGGCTGTAAAACATATACACCACCATTTATTCTGTCCAAATCCCAATGACTTCCCATACCTATATGTGAATTTAATATCAGTGGTCTATATTGAGTTAAAACACCTACAGTATCAATACCAGAGTTTGAACAATTACTTAATACAAAATCGATAATTCTATACTTGCCTCCAAATGATACGGCTGGTTTGGCAATTCTTTTTGTAAAAACTCCTAATCTTGAACCTTGCCCTCCTGCCAAAATCATAGCTAACATCTCTTTTTTCATTTAATGACACTCCCCTCATCTAGTAATTAATATTTATAATTGCATTTTTACTTTTATAAACTTTATCAGTCAATAAATGTTGTATATAGTTGTATATAAATGTTGCTTAAATAATACCTTAATAAAAATAAAATAATATCAACTAAACAATTGATATAATGTATACCCCGTGATTAACCTATTGACGTATACATTATTTTCCATAAGCACTATAGTATTTATTAATATTCAATTATCAGTTAAAAAATAATACAAATTTTATTTTATAAATATAAAAAATATTTTTTATAAATTTTTTATGGCATATAAACATACTTATTTTTTATTTGTTAAATTCATGATAGTAAAACATAATTTAATA
>NZ_JAGWCV010000069.1:0-13503 GCF_020657735.1 Clostridioides sp. ZZV15-6383
TTAGTTTAAGTTCTTTGCTATATTTTTTGTGTTTTTTAGACATAGAAAAACCCCCTTAGAGTATACACTTTTTAGACCTATTATAATGGCCTTTTATTTAAATGTCTACTATAAGGGGATTATACTACAAATTCATAGCCTTTTAATTATGAATATTGTTATACTTTAGGTGTATTTTTCTATATTTTTTTCATCTTTTTTTAATGTTGCACTTTTATACATATTGCTTCACCAATATCATGCGTAACTAAAATAGTAGATTTATTCTCATTTTTAATAATACTATAAACATCATCACAAACTAACAATCTCGTCTGATAATCAAGAGCTGAAAAAGGCTCATCTAAAAGTAAAATATCTGGATTTACAGAAAGTGTTCTAATAAGTGCAACTCTTTGTTTCATACCTCCAGATAATTCTTTTGGATACATGCTTCTAAAATCCCATAATCCATAAGTCTTTAAAAGACTTTCAACTCTATCTAAAGATTTTTTATCTTTTTTACCTTGAATTTCTAATCCAATAGTTATATTATCCATTATATTTCTCCATTCAAGTAAGTTATCTTTTTGAAACATATATCCAATATTTCCAGTAATCTTTACATCACCACTAGTCGGTTTTAAAAGATTAGTAAGAATATTTAAAATTGTAGATTTACCGCTTCCAGAAGGACCAAGCAAAGTTAATATTTCTCCTTCTTTCAAGTTAAAATTGACATCCTTTAATACTTCAAGCTCGCCTTCTTTAGTGTAGAAGTTCATATTTATATTTTTAACTTCTACTATGTTGTCATTCATTATGCCACCCCCTATAGCTTTTAGCTCGTATATATTATGTTATTAACAATATGACCTATTTGTACCATTTTTCATAAATATAATATAAATATTTTGTTTATTTACGTATTTTCTTAGTAACTTGTACGTATAAATTATAGATAAATAAATTATAAGGTAGGGGATAAGATTGAGTAACATAATAATGAATTTGATAGAGTCAATATTTACTAATCCAATAACTATATTGTTTTTACTTGCAATAACTGTGTATTCTGTTTTTAAAATAATAGAAAATAACAGAGTATACTCATTTGTAAGTTCAAAATTAGAAGAAATCAATAAGGATTATAAAACGAGTGAGTTTTATAAAAAAGTAAGGGATGATTACTATGTATATAGTAAAGAAAACCCTTATGCAGACGTAAATATAACTTCATTCATAGAAGAAGTTGTATCAGATTTAAAGCATAATAATTTGCCATTGTTAGAGAAGATTAGAAGCATAAAAAATTCATCTTCAATAAGTATATTGCTTGGAGTCTTAGGTACATTTGTTGGGCTTTCTACAATGCTTTTATGTGTTGATACTAAAGACATTATAAATTCACTTCCTTCAACTATTAGTAGTATGCAAACTGCATTTACAACCAGTATATTTGGAGTTGTATTTTCTCTAATTATAGGTTACTTTACTAAGATAAAAGATTGTGAACATGTTTTGATACAAATAATGTTAAAATCTGAAAATTTACTAACATCTGAGATAACTCATTTTAAATCAGAAAGAATTGATTTAAAAATAGAAGAGGTAAAAAATACAATAAAACAAATAAGTAAGTCTATAGAAGCCATTGAAAAATTTGATAAAATATCTAAAGATTTAAACGACTTTAATGATGAATTTATTAGTGGTATAGAAGCTTTAAAAAGCCTTTTAGAAGGTTCTCAGAGTTCTATTAAGACATTTGACCAGAGCGTAAGAAAATTAGATAAACAGTTTAATATTTTAAATATAAAATTTGTAAAACTGTTTGATAAATATGATAATCAAGACAATATAAATAAAGAGATTTTATTTGACATAAAAGAATCTTCAAAGAATATATATAATGCCACTGAAAGCCAGTTCAAAATTAGAGATTATATAAAAAATATAAATGCAGGATTTGCTCTATATGAAAGAAGTGCTCAAGATTTATTAACTAAATTAATGACTCATGAAAATAAAATATCTCAAAATCAAAAAATCCTTTTAGATGAAAAATTTACATTAGATGACTCAATAAAAAATCTTTCAAGTATTATTGAAAACTTTTCTAATGACCTACAAGTTAAACTGGATATAATGTTTGAGAATTCTTTAGATATTCAAGATAAGTTAGATGTTATGTTTAATAACTCTTTTATGCATGATGAAGTTCCTCTTGATAGTGAAGAATTATTTAAAGATGATGTTGATGGTGTATTTAATCCTTTTAGCGAAGAGATTTATGAGATAGAAGATAAAGAAATAAAGGTCGTAGGTGAGGATGAGTTAAATGAATAATAAATATAGAAGAACTGTTAACAGAGAATTTGAAAAGAGTAGCTTTTGGCCAACATTTACAGATTTATTATCTACTGTATTGATGGTTGTGATTCTTATTCTATTTAGCTCAGAAAGTATTTCAGGTTCTGTCGAACAAGATTTAGCTAAAAATGTTAATGCTTCTGTTGAAGAAACCTTTAAAAAAAGTGGAATACCTGTGAAAGTAGATAAATCTAATGGTCAAGTAACTTTTGGTGAAAGAACTATGTTTGATGTAGATAGTGATGTTTTAAAACCAGAAGCTAAAGAGATGTTAAAAATGTTCGTTCCAAAGTACATAGAAACTATTTATAAAGATTATGGTGATTATATATCCAAAATAGTTATAGAAGGTCATACAGATGATGTGGGAAGTTATATATACAACTTAGATTTATCGCAAAGAAGAGCATATAGCGTTGCTAAATTTATAGTAGGAGATGAAATAGGCAACTATAAATACAAAGATAAAGTGACTAAACATATTATTGCAATAGGAAGATCAAAAGCTGAACTCATAAAAAATGGTGATAATAACGTAAATAGAGATGCATCTAGAAGAGTAGAACTAAAATATGAAATAAATATTAATCAAAATAAATAATTAAATTTTTATAAAAAAAAAGAAGGCAATTGGTGTGAGCTTTAAGCCTTCTTTAAGGAAAAAGTTTATTTATTTTTGTTGATACTTAAGATATTATAGTTTTTAGAGGAAATTTGCAATATCTTAAGCGTAAATGGTCGTTTAAAATGCATAACTGGATACTACTGATGTAAAATATTTCATTTTATATAACATAAAACTTATATGGTGTCAATTTTCTATGTTATTGTACTATAATCTGTTATTTACAATATTATGTAAAAAAATATCATAAAAACGCATATCATGTTATAATTACTAGTGTATTATGAATATGGAGGCGTAGTTTGTGATAGAAAGAAGTATAAAAAATAAAAAAAATTCTAAAATTAAAGCTTTGATACTTTTATTGATAGTATCTATATCGATTTATTTAACCGGTTGCGCTACATCAGACACTGGAAATAGTCAATCAAATAATCAGGATTCTTTATCTAGTAGTATATCAAGTGATAAGAATGTAAAAATTCATTTTATTAACACTGGAAATAGTGATGCAATATTAATTCAAGATGGCAAAACTTTTACATTGATAGATGGGGGAGATAACGATGATGAGAATTTAATGGTAAACTATCTAAAGAATCAAGGTGTAAAAGATATTAAATATCTTATAGCTACCCATTCTCATGCAGACCATTTAGGAGGACTTGATTCTGTTGTCAAAAATTTCAATATAGAAAATGTTTTTGTATCGAATGGCTCAGCAGAAACAAAGAGTTATAGAGATTTTATAAATGCTTTGGCAAATAAGGATTTATCTCCAAGTGTACCACTTGAAAATAACAAGTTTTATTTAGAAAATTCTTATTTTGAAGTTCTAAATACAAATGGAGGAGACACTACTAATGAACAATCTCTAGTTCTTGTATATACTAATGGGAATGATAAAGTTTTATTTACAGGTGATGCCGAAGAAGCTACCGAAAAAGAAATACTACCTAAGATTGAGAAAGTAGACCTTTTAAAAGTAGCTCATCATGGTTCTCGTAGTAGTTCATCTCAAGCTTTTTTAGATAAAGTAGACCCTGAATATGCAGTTCTTTTAGTAGGCAAGGGTAATTCATATGGTCATCCACACCAGGAGACAATGAATAAATTAGAAAAAATGGGAGTAAAAGTACATAGAAGCGATGAGTGTTCAGATATAATATTTGAATCAACAGGTGATGGAGTATTTACAAGTTGTAAAGATGGAAGTTATAACAGAGTAGTGTATTTTACTCCAAAAGGGAAGAGTTATCACTCTACAAAAAATTGTAGTGGGCTTTCAAGAAGTAAAAAAATATTATCAGGCACAATTGCAGAAAGTAAGAAAAATGACCCATGTGATATATGTTATGGAAAATAATAAACAGAGTAACCAATAAAAAATAAAATAAATACATAAAAAAATAAGCTATAATCAATAGATAACACATTTTATCTATACGAGTAGCTTATTTTTTTATGTATTCTTTAATAGTTATTTAATAACTCTAAATACACCAGTTACAATACCTACAATTTCAACTTCTGAGTCATTGAGCATAATTGGTTCCATAAAATCATTTTCTGGCTGAAGTCTTATTAAATCTCCTTCTTTAAAAAATCTCTTAACTGTAGCAGATTCACCATTTATAAGTGCAACTACTATCTGAGAATTCAAGGCTGTATTTTTTTTATCTACTACAACGTAATCTTCATCTAAAATTCCTGCATTAATCATACTTTCGCCTTTTACTCTTAATACAAAATTATTACTGCCCTTTACTAAACTGGCAGGGAATGGAATGTATTCCTCTATGTTTTGTTGAGCTAAAATGGGTTCTCCAGCTGTTATTTGACCTACTAAAGGAAGTTCTATTATTTCTTGATTAGCTCCAGAAACATCATTTACTTTACTACGTTCTAAAACTTCAATAGCTCTTGGTTTAGTAGGGTCCTTTCTTATGTATCCCAGTTTTTCAAGTTTATTTAGATGAGAGTGTACAGTTGAAGTAGATCTTAACCCCACAGCAGTACATATTTCTCTTACAGCAGGTGGATAACCTTTTAATGTGATTTGAGACTTTATAAATTCCAATATCAAGACTTGCTTTTCAGTTAGATCTAAATACATAACATCACTCATTTCCAAACATATTTTGTTTTTATTTCCATACACTTTATATTTTTAATTATAACATAATCCATTTATATCTGCAAACATTTGTTCCTGATTTTTAATCGTCCTCAATCCATTCAAAATTCTTAACTATATCACGTTTTACGTTTTTCTTGTGGGCTGCATAAAGCTGAGTGGTTGTTACATTATCATGGTCAAGTAAATTTTGAACATCATATATAGAAAATCCAGTTTGGATTAGAGAAGTCGCTGCTGTTGCTCTTAGTTTATGAGGACTATATCCGTTATCTCTAGTAGTATCAAGTGGGATAGAAGTATATTTTTTTACTAGTGTTCTTATAGCTTTTGCTGTTATTCTCTTATTTTGAAGAGATAAAAATAAAGCATCTTTTTCTTCATCATTTAATAAATCATCTCTTGTTCTTTCATTTTGCAAATAATCTTTTATTACATGTTCACAAGTGTGATTTATAGGCATTAAAACTTCTTTTCCACGTTTTCTATATATTTTAAATTCACCTCTTGAAAAATTGAAAGAGGAGATATTGAGTTCTCTAAGTTCATTTAATCTAAGCCCATATGTAACAAATAAGGCCAATATAGCTTTATCACGTAACCTAGTTTTTCTCCAGTACACTTTTTCTTTTTCTGTAAGTCCTTCACCTGTTTCTACTGATTCAAGCATCTTAGCAACCTCATCTATCTCAAGACGCTTAATAGCATCTGGTTGAGGCTTAGGAAGCTTTATTGGATTGAATCCATCAGTTATATTGTTATCTATTTGGGAGTTTCTGTATAAAAATTTAAATAGAGTAGAGATGGATGATTTTTTTCTTGCCAAAGCTCTATTATTATTTTCAAAAATTAATGTGTTTTTTTCTGTATTTTTATAATATCTACTACAATAGTCACCTAAGAATAAATTTATATCTCTTGATTTTATTGCATTAAAATCATCTTCTGTAATATCCTTTATACAATCTGCATTTGTCAATTCTTTGGTCTCAATCAAATATGAACAGAAAAAATTTATGTCTTCTAAATAAGCAAGTCGTGTGGAAACTGCAACAGAACCCTTCAGATAGATAAAATAATCCTTCATAAATGTAGGAAGTTTACTTTCCAAAAGTAGACATTTTTCTATAAGTTCATTTTCCTTAATGACAATATTATCAGGTTTATCTGATTTGTTATGTACTTTTATAATTTTTTTATCATTATTCAAAATTAAACCTCCTAAAACTAAAATATAAATTTTTTATATTATTTTTTATATAGTTATATTTAGTATAAATATTTAATTTAATCATTTTTTGTATTTTTAAGAGATTAGTAGTGCTTTAATCGAAATCACCACTAACTATTCCCTAAATCCACATTTAAAGACTAGTTAGATTTAAGTACTCTTTTTTTATTTCTCAATATACTTTAAGAATATTTATTAAAATATATTGAGAAATTTTATGCTCTTTTAAAATCTTTTATATCTAATATTTTATACATTTCTAATGAAACTAAATATATAGTAAAATATGTAGTTCTTTAATTAAATTTTTTAAACGGGCTAACTAAGCTAAAAAGATAAGATATTATAAGCGTTACTATTGAAAAAATAAGCCCTATTGCCATAAAAAAACTTACAAATATATTATACTGAACTATTAAACCTGATATATTCAAGTTATCCGGTCCAAGTAAGTATGTGATTAAACTTATCACAAAAATAACTATAACTATAAAACTCAAACCATTTAAACTGTTTTTTAAATCAGCACTACTAAGTGACATATGTGTAGATACAGAATACATTAAAAATATAAATATAAAATACTTAAATGAATATACACTAGGTGTTAACAACATTATTCTTATAAAATTATAAATATCATCTAAAATAATGTGTATAAAACCATTTATATTAAAGTTATTAATCATACTTATGTATAATTTTAAATCTATATTTTGTGTCACTTTCATATAACTCTCTGGCAATAATATTTTAAAAAATAAAATAATCATTATTGTTCCACCTATAATAGGTGCAATTCCTATAAAGAAATTTCCTATACTTTGATAAAGATTATCTTTTTTATAACTATGACTTACATATCCTAATATACCATCATTTTTACTTTCTATTGGTCTGAAAAACTTAACTGAATTTATTTTGTGCATGAAAATCAAACACATTAACAAATGACTCAGTTCATGAATAAATGTTCCTATAGCTCCAGTTACAATAATTCCAGTTTTTCCAAAAGATGAAAATATAAATCTATTATTTAAATTTTCTGTAATGCTAAAAATCAGTCCAAATACAACAAATATTCCTACGAAACAAAAGATATTTGTTATACTTATTTTTAAAATTTCGATTATATAAATCATAAATTAAAGCCTCATGTAAAAGTATTTAACTACTCTACTTCATATCCATTACAGTTTAAAATTTTACAAGCATTTTCTATATCTTTTTCTTTTATTAAAATATAATCTGTATCATATGTAGAAATTGCAAATATACTTATTTTATTGTCTGCCAACAAACTACTTAGCTTAGATAAAATTCCTACAAGTGAAAAATCTAAAGGACCTAGTATCTTAAGTATTCTCCATTCTTTTTCTGACTTAACATCAGAAGGAATATTATTATTTAAGCATACAATACTCAATTCATCATCAGTTTTAGTTATAGAATAAAAGTTTTCTGTATCTATCCATGTTGGTATTTTGCTATCATTCTTCAATCTACATACTGCATACTCTTCCATAAATAATTTTAATTTCATAATGTATATCTCCTCCAAACTTATTTATTTACTTAAGATTATACATTAAAAATTATATAAAATAAAACATATAAAGTAAAAAAGGTTCACTATAGCATCCTATTTCTATAGTCAACCTTTAAAACTTAATTAAATTCTAATAAAAAGATATATTATCTAGGTTCAATTATAAGTTTAATGGCTGTTTTCTTATCACCCTCGATTTCTATATCAGTAAATGCGGGAATGCAAACTAAATCCATTCCACTAGGTGCAACAAAACCTCTTGCTATTGCAATTGATTTTATCGCTTGATTTAGAGCTCCAGCTCCTATAGCTTGTATTTCTGCAATACCTCGTTCTCTCAGTACTCCAGCCAATGCTCCAGCTACAGAATTAGGATTAGATTTTGATGAAACTTTTAGTACTTCCATTTCAACATCTCCTTGTTAATTTGTTAAAGTATCCATTACCTAAAGTACTAAATCATAATTGCCATTTACTAATTACAATCATCATTTAAAGTATACTTTTATAAAAATATACTTCTATAATCGTTTTAAGAAAACCTTTATTTTTTAAAACCATTTTATAATGAAAAAACTACAAATTTCTTTATATTCTATAAGCATTTTCCAATATTTCTAAATTTATTATATCTTTGAGCTATAATTTCTTCTTTATTCATATCTTTATAATGATTTAATCTTTCTAAAATATAAGCTTTTATTTCCTTTGAAACAGCTTTTACATCTTTTTGTGCTCCTCCAATAGGTTCCTTTATAATATTATCTATTATTTTTAAATCATATAAATCATTACTTGTAAGCTTCATAACATCACAAGCTTCTTTAGATTTAGACGAATCTTTAAATAGAATACTAGAAAGCCCTTCAGGTGAAATTACAGAATAAACTGAATGTTCTAACATACAAACATCATTGCCTACTCCAATACCTAAAGCTCCTCCACTACCACCTTCGCCAATTACAAAAGTGATTACTGGAACGGAAAGTTTACTCATTTCAAGTAAATTCCTTGCAATAGCTTCTCCTTGTCCTCTTTCTTCTGCTTCTAGACCACAAAAAGCTCCTGATGTATCAATAAATGTTATTATAGGTCTATTAAATTTTTCAGCTTGTTTCATAAGTCTTAATGCTTTTCTATATCCCTCTGGATGAGGCATTCCAAAATTTCTTTTTATATTTTCTTTTGTATCTCTTCCTTTTTGGTGACCAATTATAGTGACATTAAATCTTCCTATCTGACCGATTCCCCCAACTATAGAAGGGTCATCCTTAAAAAGCCTATCTCCATGAAGCTCTAAAAAATTAGAACAAATATGTTCTATGTATTCCAACATCGTAGGTCTTTTTATATCTCTACTCAACATTACCTTCTCATATGGTGATAGATGTGAAAAAGCATCTTCTTTAAGCTTTTCCAATTTCTCATTAAGTGAATTTATTTTATCACTTAAATCTATATTATTTGCCTTAGAAATAGTTATTAATTGTTTAATATCATTTTCTAAGACCTTTATTTTTTCACTATTATTTTCAATCAAAACAGTTCCTCCTTTATGCCCTATTTCTTGTGCATAGCAAGAATTTGATATAATACTTCCTTCATTTTTCTTCTATCTACTATCATGTCAATAAAACCTTTTTCAAGTAAAAACTCAGAAGTTTGAAATCCTTCAGGAAGTTTCTGATTTATTGTTTGTTCTATCACTCTTGGACCTGCAAAACCTATCAGCGTATTTGGTTCAGAAATTATAATATCTCCAAGCATAGCAAAACTAGCAGTTACTCCTCCAGTAGTAGGGTCAGTTAGAACTGATATATATGGTAATGATTTTTCTTCAAGTTTAGAAAGTGCTTGAGAAGTCTTTGCCATCTGCATAAGAGATACCATACCTTCTTGCATTCTAGCTCCACCTGAGGCAGAACAAATAATTATAGGTAAATTATTTTCAGCAGCATATTCTATTGAGTAAGTTATTTTTTCTCCAACAATAGAGCCCATACTTCCCATCATAAAATCAGGATTCATTACACAAATAACTGTTTTAATTCCATTTAATCTTCCATAACCTGTGACAACAGCTTCTGATTCGTTTGTTTTTTCTTTATAAGAGTCTATTTTTTCTTTGTAATTAGGAAAATTTAGTGGATTTTGAAATTCTATATCAGAATTAAATTCCATAAAAGTTCCTTTATCAATCAATAAATTTATTCTTTTTCTTGCTCTTAAGCCATAATGTCTTGAACATTTTGGACATACAAATGAATTTTCTTCTATGTCCTTTCTAAATACATGACTATCGCAACCTTTGCAATAAGTCCAAAATTTATCATCTACACTATTCTTTTTAAAGTTGTCATCTAAAGAAATCGTAACGTACTTAGATTCTTTTGATGATAAAAATTTTTTTATCATAATCTATTTACTCCTTATAATGTAGTAAATTCTTTCTTCATAAAGACATCTTCTATAAATTTTGTATGATGAGTATCTTTTCTAAACTCTTCACTTGTTACAAGTGCCTTTTGAAATTCTACATTTGTATTAATACCTTCTACAATAATTTCGTCTAGAGCTCGGTACATTCTATTTATACATTCTTCTCTAGTCTCAGCCCAACATACTAATTTACCTATCATAGAATCATATAAAGGTGGTATAGTATATCCTGCATATACAAAAGTGTCAAATCTAACGCCAAAACCTCCAGGTAAATTTAATGATTCTATCTTACCTGGTGATGGAGCAAAATTCTTTGATGAATCTTCAGCATTTATTCTACACTCAATAGCATGACCTCTAAAAGTAATATCTTCTTGTTTAAAAGGAATCTTTTCACCATTGGCTATAGATATTTGAAGTTTTATAAGGTCAAGATTTGTTACCATCTCTGTAACTGGATGTTCAACCTGTATTCTTGTATTCATCTCTATAAAATAAAAGTTTTTATCTTTGTCAACTATAAATTCAATAGTACCAGCACCTACATAACCTACACCTTTTACTATATCTACTGCAATTTTATGAAGTTTTTGTCTTTCCTCATCTGAAAGGTATGGACTTAAAGATTCTTCTATTACTTTTTGATTTCTTCTTTGCATAGAACAATCTCTATCACCTAAATGTAATGCATTTGAGTATTTATCTCCAAATACTTGTACCTCTATGTGTCTAGGATTTTCTATAAATTTTTCCATATATAAATCGCTATTAGAAAATGCTGATAGAGCTTCTGAACTTGCCATATCAAAATTAGAAAAAAGTTCTTCTTCCTTTCTAACGATTCTCATACCTTTTCCACCGCCTCCACTTGAGGCTTTTATCATAACAGGATAGCCAATTTCTCTTGCAACTTCTAAAGCTTCTTCCTTAGTTTTCAAAACAGATTCTGAACCAGGAACAACAGGGATATTTAATTCCATCATAGTTTCTCTTGCTCTAGATTTATCTCCCATCAAAATCATTTGTTCTCTTGTTGGACCTATAAAAATAATATTATTCTCTTCACATTGCTTTGCAAATTCAGGATTCTCTGATAAAAAGCCAAAACCTGGATGAATAGCATCACATTTCAATTTAAGAGCAAGGTATATTATATTTTCTATATTATTGTAACTCTTGCTTATATTGTTTGGTCCTATACAAATAGATTCATCAGCTATATATCTATGAAAACAATCTTTATCTATTTCAGAATAGATAGCAACAGTCTTTATACCTAGTTCCTTACATGTTCTGATGATTCTAACTGCTATATCGCCTCTATTTGCAACTAGTATTTTTTTTATCAACTTAAATACCTCCTACTACAATGGTTTTATCTTAAATAAAGGTTGATTATATTCTACTAGTTCTTCATTATCAACTAATACCTCAATTATTTCACCTTTAATTTCACTTGTTATCTCATTCATAAGCTTCATTGCTTCTAATATACATAAAGTGTCGCCTTCTTCAACTACATCGCCAACCTTAACAAAGCTATCTGCATCTGGACTTGGAGAATCATAGAATGTTCCCATCAAAGGAGCTACTACTACTGATAGATTCTCATTAGATGTGACAGGTGTATCGTTTACAACTGGCTTTTCTAAAGAAAGATCCACTACTGATTCTTGTTGTACACTTAAAACAGGTGAACTTGTAGCTTGAACCTTTTTAGATACTTCTAATTTTAAATCGCTACTTTCAAGTTTTACATATTCTAAGCTAGTTGAGTCTATGGCCTTTAATAATTCCTTAATTTCATTGATGTTCATGTTGTTACCCCCTTGTATTATTACCTGGTGCTAATATTATATCACAAAAAACAAATTTATAAAAGAAAAAGTGCTGACTAGAGAATCAACACATCAATATATATTTTAATTTTAAATTAACAACCAGTAACTTATATTTGTTTTAATTTTCCATTATTAATATAAATTATAAGTATAAAATGAATAAAATTCAATATTTTTTGCAAAATACAAGAGAATACAAATTAATACCTCGGGAATTTTTAAGACAAATACCAATATTATGCAATTTAGACTTCGCTTTCTTTCAAATTAGTATCATTTTCTTTATCCTTACATAGGATATACTTTAATTTAGTTATTAAAATATTACTATAGAGGTTAAAAGTTATTAAAATTGCAGGAATTATAAAATAAACTCTAGCACCTATAAAGCCAAAAACTACTGTAGTAAGTATTAATCTTTTATTTAAAGTAAAAAAAGGTATATTAAAAATACTTTTATCGGATGTTTCTGGAGTATAAGAATATATAATTCCAAAAATCAAAGTAAGCATACAAAGTGGAAGTAGTACATAGCTTGAAATTATTCCTAAAAATCCTATACTTTCAAAGTATTTACTAGCACTATTTGTATAAACAAACATGTATCCATTTAAATAAGAGCATATACATGATATAATGCCAAAAGTTCCTCCTAAGGATTGAGTGTACCAGTTAAAAAATTTAGATTCCATATACCTCACCTCCTAAAACTGTATATATAATGATATGCTTTTAAATAATGAAATATATCTTTGATATGATTATGAATAAAATTTTGTTAATTTCATTAATTTATGTTTAAGAAATTTGAAGTATAGTGTAGTATATATTAATGTAGATAAAGTTTTATAATGCTTAATTACGTTATCTTATTATAGATTTAGCACAGGTTTAAAAGTTATTTGTAGGGTTTTATATTTTGTTGAACTGAAAAATTTATTATAAATGAAGGGATGTTTTCGCTTTGATAGATACATTAGAATTCGGTCTTAAAGTTTTATTTTTTATATTATCAATAATTTGGATGGGCAAAATAATGATTTTAAGAACTGATAAGCAAATAGTAATCAATCCTTTGCTTATTGGTATATCTGCGGTTCTTGTGATGTTGCATACCTCACAAAGTAACATTGAATTTTTTGGATTAGATGTTCAGTATATAAGAATAGTTTTGTATGTCATATATTCATTGATAATTTTAATAGGAATATGGTCTACTAACAGAAGAAATGGAATTTTTTAGATAATCTATTTTTATATAGATATTTAAAGGTTGCTAGTAACAAAGCACTAATATTAGTGCTTTGTTACTAGCAACCTTTATTT
>NZ_JAGWCV010000070.1:0-13291 GCF_020657735.1 Clostridioides sp. ZZV15-6383
TGCTAATAGATATACTTTTGTTTGGAAAAAAGCTATAAATAAAAATATGGCTAAAATGATGAATAATATATCTGACTTCATATTAAAATGTGAGATTGATTTTGGTATTAAAATAATTTATAAATATAAAATCAAAATCTATCATTTAAAAAAACTTTTAAAGAAACTAAAAAAATATCAAAAGAATCAAATATAACATTTGTTTATAGAAAAGGAAAGAAAATTTAAAGAGAATTATAAGCCCATAGGGGTGTCAACTTAGAATGAATAGAAGTATACAAGCAGAAGAAGATTTCGCTCAAGTAAAACAAAATATGAAATTTAGAAGATTTTTAACCCGAGGTAAAGAAAATGTTCTATCAGAATGTATTATTGTAGCGATAGCTCATAACATTTCTAGACTACACAATAAAATAATAAAAAATAAACGTGGAATATATCCTCATCATTTGAAAGAATTATTCTAAATTTATTAATTTATAATTAAATATTATCTGAAAAAATGGTATTTTTATGCTTTTATTTGTAATGCATAATTTTACTTAGAACATAAACTTTATATAAAACAATTAAAAATATATCTATTAAGATAAGTAAAAAAAGAGTTGTCACAGAACAAAGTTAATTTGCTCATGCGACAGCTCCTTTTTATATTCAATCAGATAAACTAAGATATAAGCTATAATACGAATAATTTAGCAAACTTAAATTTATTTTATTTTTCTACATTCTTTGCAATTAAGTCCACATTTATTTTTTTCTTGCATATTAGTAGCTCCCCAATTAGCAAATTGTTGTAAAATAGGTACAATACTTTTACCTTTACTTGTCAATGTATATTCGACTTTTGGAGGGATTTCATTATATTGTTTGCGATGAACAATACCATCAGACTCTAAATCTTTTAATGATTGAGCTAGCATAGTATTTGTAACGCCGTCTAGTTTTCTTTTTATGCTACTATATCTAATTGGATTTTCAACTGCTAGCATACATATAATAGGTAATTTCCACTTACCACCAACAATATCTAATGCATAACGTATTGGACAGGTTAATTCTTCAACATTTGTAGTCATATTTTTTTCATTATCTAGATTCATTATATTTACTCCTCACTTACACTAGTATCTTTTTTATACTTTATCAGAAAAAACTGCATACTTGTTTTTTTTGTATTTTATATTAAAATTATATCAAAGGATAATCCTTAATACAAGTATTTAAAAGGGGTGTAAAAACTATGAAAGTATTAGAATTTTTAAACAAAGCAGGAGTTTATTATTTAGCAACAGCCGATGACAAGAACCAGGCACATGTGCGTCCTCTAGGATTCGTTATGGAATACGATGGGAAACTTACATTTTGCACATCTAACCAAAAGGATATGTTTAAGCAACTTATTTTTAATCCAAAGGTTGAGATTTGCTGTATAGACCAAAAACTCAATACTCTACGTATTTTAGGTGAAGCAGTATTTGTTACATCAAAAGAAACACAAGCTAAGGCTCTTGAAATAATGCCAAGCTTAAGTCAGATGTACTCTGTAGGAGATGGCAAATTTGAAATATTTTCTATTGATAATGCAAAAATTAGTTGCTGCTCAATGAGTGGTAAAAAGATTGATGTAGAGCTTTAATTATAGCTGAATTGACATTCATGACGAAAGTTAAGAAAACGTTACTACTAAGATATTAGAGATTTAAACCTAGACACAATAAAAAGATTTTTAAGCAGTAAATGTGTAAAAATTTTTAGTTATTAGATTTGTATTCCAACAAATACATATTGTTTTGAATAATTCATAACAAAAATAAGAATAATTAAAGTTTATTTTATGATGGAGTGTAATTCCTTTTAAAAATATTTTAACTGTAAATGATTGCAAGTAAATTTTATTTAATATGAAGAAAATATGATGATTATAAAAAATTGTTGCTTATTATTTATATATTTTTGTATGTAAATAATAAGTAGCATGACTTTATAAATTAATAGTGATAGAATATAAATTAATAGATAAGATATAATTTTAAAAGGAGTGATATAAAATGAGTAAATATAGTTCTTTGTGGGAATATGTTAAGAAAAATGGTACTTCATCATTTAAATTAACTTTTGAAGAAATAAAAAATATTGCTGGAATAGAGATAGACCATTCTTTTTTGAAGTATAAAAAAGAAGTAAATGAATATGGATATCAAGTTGGAAAAATTTCTTTAAAAGAGAAGACTGTTATTTTTAATAAAATTGATGATTATTACAAATAAAAAAGGGCGTAGCACTATTTTTTAGTGCGACAGCTCCTTTTTGTTATGCATAATTTTACTTAGAACATAAGCTTTATATAAAACAATTAAAAATATACCTAATTAAGATAAGTAAAGAAAGAGCTCTCATAGAACAAATTTAATTTACTCATGCGACAGCTCCTTTTTAGATGATGCTTTTTTAGCTTTATATTATAAGGAGTATAAAACTAAACCTATTAAAAATGTTATAATTTTTATTGCCATCATAGAATATATCAATTCATCAAGTTTATAAAAGTAATTAAGCTTTATTAAATAGCCTCTTCATCATAATTTACCCATTTCATATAATATAAATAGTATTAAGATTTTTTATAAGAGTTAAAGCAAGCATGTATTATTACTCAAATATTTGTATAATCAACATCTAGTAATTTACCTTTTTGGTGAAAATGATTAATAAGTTTTTTAGGATAATTCATTATTAATTCATCTGGAAAATTAATTTCTTTTAAGATATTCTCAGAATACTCATAGTTACCTATATCAAAACAAATGTGAGCATCTGAAGTTAGTATGATTTTAGCACCATATTTTTTGCAAAGTGTAGCAATATACTTACAATTATCCGAGCTACCATTTCTTGACACGCCTTTTATAGAACAATTATTTATTTCTATTAAGATATTCTTTTCCATGGCTAATTTAATGATTAATTCATAGTCGATTGGATAGTTTGGATTTCCAAGGTGGCCTAATATTTCAATATTATCATGCTTATTTATTGCATTTATTAAGGCTTTAGTATTATTCTCTAATGTATTTGGTGAAAAAACGGCTTCGTGAAATGACAAGATAAGATAATCTAATCGAGGAATGACAAAAGGCTCTAAATCTATATTTCCTTCAGTGTCTAGTATATTTGCTTCACATCCTCTTAAGATTATAATGTTATTTATGATTCTTGGGATATTTTGAATGTTGTGAAAGTACCATTTGTGGGGAGAACCAGGCATCTTAGGACCATGTTCAGATGTACCTAGTATCTTAATTCCATTTTCTTTACAATAATTAATATTTTCTAACAAAGTACTATAGCCATGACCACTGACTATAGAGTGGGTGTGTAAATCTGATAAAAAATTCATATAAATTCCTCCTCTGTAAAAGATGAGGGTAACGTAATTTATATTATAAGATGAACAGGAAAAAAATCAATAGTTACACAATTAGACAAAAATATTAAAATATTGTAAAATTAAGCTTAATAATATTTAACAGTGTTACTGCTTATAGGGGAGGTTAACTATGATACAAAAGAAGCTATCAAGGAAAGAAAAAGTTTTAATTTGCTTGAAAAGGTTAACAGAAGAACACTTGAAACTTAATAATGGCATTAGATTTGGATTTGATGCAGAATATATTGCTACTGAAGTATGTATAAATAGAAGTAATGCTAGTAAGGAGTTAAATCAATTAATAAAGGAAGGTATTATTATAAAGATAAAGGGAAAACCTGTTCAGTACTTATATAAAGAAAGTATTGAGAGTATTTTAGGAAAGAAACTAAATAAAGGGATATTTGATAATATTAATTCTATAAACGAATATAGTGAAAATGATTCTATCAAAGATGAGTATATTGTAGAGGGTATAAAAAAAGAGAACAATATTTTTAATTTAATAGGATGTGATGGAAGTTTAAAGTCCCAGATAGAGCAAGCTAAAGCAGCAGTAATATATCCACCTAAGGGGTTGAGTACATTAATAATAGGGCCTACAGGAGTTGGTAAATCTATATTTGCAGAATATATGTATAAGTATAGTTTAACTATAAAAGAAGATAGTGATAATGCACCATTTATCATATTTAACTGTGCTGATTATTCTGATAATCAGCAATTATTATTAGCACAGCTTTTTGGATATGTAAAAGGAGCATTTACTGGAGCTGATAAAGATAAGTATGGTATTGTACATGAAGCTAATAATGGAATATTGTTTTTAGATGAAGTTCATAGGTTATCTGCAGAGGGACAAGAAATGCTATTTCTGCTTATGGATAAAGGTATATATAGAAGGTTAGGAGAGGCTAATAAGGTACATGAGTGTAGGGTTATGATAATTGCAGCCACTACAGAAGACCCAGAAACAGCAATGTTAGAAACGTTTTTAAGAAGAATACCTGTAACTATAAAGATTCCGTCCTTAGAGGAAAGAGGCTTTCAAGAGAGAATGAAGCTTATATGTTATTTTTTTAAAGAAGAAAGTATTAGGATTGGTGTTAAGTTAAAGGTTTCAAAAGAAGTTATTAAGGCATTTATTTTGTATAAGTGTAAGGGAAATATAGGACAATTAAAAAGCGACATACAATTAATTTGTGCAAGAGCTTTTTTAGATTATATTACCTATAAAAGGGAATGTGTATATGTAAGACTCTCTCTTCTACCAAACAATATTAGAGAATCATTATACGGAAATAATAGAAAAGAGGAGTTTGTACAAAACTTCAGTTTTATTGGGAAAGATGATATTATTTTTTTACCAGAAGAAAAGAATTTTGAAAGTGAAAATTTATTAATAGAAAATAAAAAGTATGATTTAGATTTCTATGGAATGATAAAAGAATCTTGGAATAAACTTCAACAAGAAGGTATTAAAGAGTCTCAAATTAGAAGTGTTATAGATGAAGATATACAGAAGTATTCCTATAATTTAATGAATACTTTTATATATAATAGTAGCAATCAAACAGCCTATAACAATATTGTTAATGATTCAATTGCAACTACTGTGAAGCATATTTTACAAAAGCATGATAAATGGAGCAAAAGAGAAGGGTTAGATAAATTAATAAAAGCTATAGCCTTACATATTCAGAATTTAATTGAAAGAATAAAGATTGGTAACATAGTAAAGCATCCTAATAAAGATGAAATTATGAAGGAAAGAGCATATGAATATAACATAGCAAAAGAAATATTATCTAATGTGTCGTTAATGTATGGAGTTGAGTTCCCAGAAGATGAAGCAATTTTTTTAGCAACGTTTCTTTATTTATCTTATGTGGGATTAAATGAGGAGAGTATAGCAATATTAGTTATAATGCATGGTGAATCTACAGCATCTAGCATGGTGAATGTAGCTAATACTTTACTGGATTGTAACCATGCGGTGGCAATCAATATGGGATTAGAAGATAGAGTTCAGGATATTTTAGTCCAAGCTATAGAAATAGCCAATGAAATTGACAAAGGAAAGGGAATTTTAATTCTAACTGATATGGGGTCTATTTTAACATTTGCTAAAGTTATTCATGATGCTACTGGAAAAGAAGTAAAAGCAATAGATATGGTAAGTACACCTATTGTAATAGAAGCAACTAGAAAGGCCCTAACTCCGAAAATGACATTAGAGAAATTATATTTTAATATTATAGAATCTATAAAGAAACATTATGGAGATATGGAAATTACATATGTTGAAAAGGATAATGGTGGTAGATATTTTGATAGATTACTAATTGATAATATTAGTAAAACTTTGACTTTTTTAAATGGGGAAAAGGCTTATTTTATATTAAAAGAAGTAATTAATAGAATTAGCGAACATTATTCTTTAGTAATTCAAGATGAGCTTTTAGTAAAGTTTATATTTCATTGCTCATGTATGATTGAAAGAGTAATAATAAAAGAGTCTTTAGTTTATAAATCATATGAAGAAAGAGTTAGTAGAAGTAAAGAATTATATTTAGTTATAAAAGAAAGTTTTAAGCTCGTAGAAGAGACATTCGATATAATTATTTCAGATATGGAATATGCAAATATATTAGATATATTTGAATCACAATATGATACAGATAAATTCAAAAGTTGATACAAAATTTAAAAATAGCCAAAAGGCTATCTTTTTTTTCATTCTTTTTGATACAGATTTGATACAGGTTTGAAAAAGCTTTTGATACATATTGAAAGAGTAAGTTTTTTTTAAAAATTAAGTAAAAAGGTTTGATTAAATCCTGTAGAATAGCCATTTGTTATTGATACACATAAGTTGGCACAGCAATTGCTTATATAAAAAGTGACAAGAAAAGTGAGGTGAAATTGGTGATAGGGATAATAGTTATGACTCATGGGAGTTTTAGTGAAGAAATTATAAAAAGCTGTGAACTTATTGCAGGACCAGCAGAAAGAACAGCAGCAATTAAACTAAATAGGAATGATAATATTGAAGACTTAAATAGAAATTTTGTAGAAAAGTTAAATGAATTAGATGAAGGTGACGGAGTTTTAGTATTAGCTGACCTATTAGGAGGTTCACCAAGTAATGTTGCAAGTTTAAACCTTAAAAAAGGTGGAAAGTTTCATGCACTTACTGGAGTAAATCTTCCAATGCTACTTGAAGCTTTAATTAATAGAGAGGGGAAAAGTTTAGAAGAGTTAGCAGAGGCATGTATTGAAGCGGGGAAAACTGGTATAAACCATATCAATAAAGTTCTTAGCTCAATGTAATAGAAAAAGGAGTTCGATTAAAAATGTCTTTAGTAAAATATTGCAGATGTGATGATAGATTAATACATGGTCAAGTGATATATAAATGGGTTAAGTATCTAGGTGTTAAAAAAATAGTAGTAGTAGATGATGAAACAACTAATGATGTTATTGCTAAAGGTTTGATAAAAATGGCAGCACCAAAGAATATTGATTTATCAATATTAACTGTAAGTGAATCAAGGAGGTACTTTTATAATAACCAAGCTGATAATAACGTTTTTGTATTAATTAAAAACTTAGATACTGCAAATAGAATGATAGAAGAAGGAATTGATATTAAAAAACTTATTATTGGAAGAATACCTACAGGGATAGGAAAAAAGAAAATATCTCAAAATGTATACATTAATAAAAAAGAGTTTCTTTTAATAGATGAATTTATTAAAAAAAATATTAATGTATCAATTCAAATGGTACCTGATGAGGAAGAAGTAGAATTAAATCACAATATTAATCGCTGTAAAGGAGAATTTGTTTAGCAATGAATAAATATAAGGTAATCATACTCTGCCATGGAACTTGGGGAAAGGTATTAGTAGAAGAAGCGAATAAAAATTTTGGATTGTCAAATCAATACGAAGTTTTATCACTAAGCTCTGAAAAAGATGTTTCTGTGTTCATGAAAGAGGTTGAAGAAGTAGTAGATAAAGAGGATGTGAAAATTATAATATCAGATTTGTATGGAGGTTCTACATCAAGTGTTGCAATAGCTGTTGCTATAAGAAGAGGGATAGATGCAATAAATGGACTTAGCTTACAGACAATTTTAATCGTAGATGAAGAATTAAGCAAAGAAGATGAAGTACATACATTACCAGAAAGAATCGTCAAAAAAAATAATAACCTTTGTGTGGATTTAATTAAAGAATTCAAAAAAATATAAATTATGAGGTGGATATAATGGCAAAAATAACATTAGTAAGAGTAGATCATAGATTAATTCATGGACAAGTTATAACAAAATGGGTGAAAATCGCTCAAGCTCAAAAAATAATAATAGTTGATGACTTCTTAGGTCAAGATGAATTTATGGCTGACATATATAAAATGGCGGCACCATCAGGAGTAGAAGTAGTTATTTTAACAGCAGAAGATGCAGGACAAGCATTCCAAAACAATACCTTAGGAGATAAAAATATATTTATTCTATTTAAGAATGTTGATATGGCAAATAAGGCGTATAAGGCTGGACTTAAATATGAAAAGATTCAATTAGGAGGTATTCCAAATGAAGCTGGAAAGAAGATGGTATTTACAGCTGTTTCATTAGGAAATAAAGATGTAGAACAACTAAATGAACTTAATGAAGAGGGGGTTGAAATAGTTCTACAAGTTATACCAGAGGAATCATCTATGACATATGAAAATGCATTAAAGAAATTTAAATAAAAATTATAAATTAGGGGGAATTATAAATGGAATCTGTTTTGATGTTGGCAATTGTAACAGGATTATGGTATTGGTTTGCAGCAGGTCTTGCAGGGTATACCCTTTTCTCAACACTAAAGTCTCCTTTATTTATAGGCTTTAGCCTTGGATTACTTTGGGGTGATGTAACAACTGGTATGATTGTTGGTGCAAGTATAGAAATGGTTTATCTAGGAATGGTAGCAGCAGGAGGAAATATTCCATCAGATAAATGTTTAGCTGCTCTTATTGCAATACCAGTAGCACTTCAAACGGGTGTTAATGCAGAAGTTGCAGTATCTATTGCGGTACCTTTAGGTGTTATAGGAGTATTAGTTAATAACTTAAGAAGAACTGGTAATGCTGTATTGGTTCATAAGGCAGATAAGTATGCCGAAGAAGGTAATACAAAAGGTATCTGGAGATGTGCAACACTTTACTCTTTAATATTTGGGTTTGTTTTAAGATTTCCAATAGTTTTTGTATGTAACTTTTTTGGAGCAGATTTAGTTAAATCATTATTAGATGTTATACCACAATGGTTAATGAATGGATTAACAGTAATGGGTGGTATATTACCTGCATTAGGTTTTGCAACAACAATATTTACTATAGGTAAAAATAAATTCTTACCAATGTTTATTATAGGATTTTTTATGGTTCAATATTTTGAAATATCAATTACTGCAGCTGCAATATTTGGTGTTTGTATAGCTCTTTTAATTACCTTTATGAAAGAAGACAAAAGGGTAGGTGAAGTATAATGCAAGAAATAAAAAATAAAGAAGTTAAAAATGGACAAGGTACAACTGAAGTTAATAAGACAAGAGTACTTACGAAGAAAGATGTAACAAAAACATACCTAAGATGGTGGTGGACAGCTGAATTATCTAACTCTTTTGAAAGAATGCAAGCATTAGCAGTTTGTGCAAGTTTTACTCCAGCTTTAGAAAAGTTATATAAGAAAAAAGAAGATTTAGTAGATGCGTTAAAAAGACACTTACAATTTTTTAATACTCAAGCTATATGGGGAGGGTTAATTCACGGTACAGTTTTAGCTATGGAAGAAGAGAAAGCTACTGAAGGAAAAATCCCAGGAGAGGTTATTTCAGGTGTTAAGAATGGGCTTATGGGACCTTTGGCTGGAATTGGAGATACTTTAGATTTTGGTACATTTCAAACAATATTCTTAGCTTTAGGTGCTTCATTTGGAGCTGAAGGAAGTGTTATAGGTGCATTTTTCCCAATAATGTTTAGTATATTGCTATTTTGTGAAGGTTATTACTTATTCCATTTAGGATATTCTTTAGGTAGAGATTCAATTAAGAAAATTCTATCAGGTGGTATTGTCAATAAGATAATTGATGGTGCTTCAATTCTAGGAATGTTTATGATGGGAGCGTTATCTGCAACTACAGTTAAGCTTTCAACTCCATTATCATTTGATATTGGTGGTAAAGCAATTGTTGTTCAAGATACATTAAATATGATTGCTCCAGGTTTATTACCACTTGGTGTTGTATTCTTCGTATATTGGGGAATGAAATACAAGAAGTGGACAATAACTAAGCTACTAGTAATTTTAGTTGTATTAGCATTAGTAGGATCATTCATTGGAATATTCTAATTTACAGTGATTAAAATATAGAATTTAATTTTAGGAGGAGAAAGAAATGTCAGAAAAAATGTATACAGAAAAGGAATATTTAGAAGGAATTAGAGGAGCAACAGGAGAAAGAGCAGTATGGTTCTATCTTCTTATGAAAGAAGCTGAAAAATTAGGAGTTAATCCAGATAATATATGTAAAGAAGCAATATATGGGTTTGGTAAAATGAGAGGTCAAAAATATAGCGTAGCAGACACTCCAGGAAAAATGGCAGAAATGTTATATAACAGTAAAGGACAAAAAGTGTTTGAAATGGAATTAGTAGAAAATACAGATGAGAATGGAGTTTTAAAATTCCATCACTGTCCATTAGATGCAGCTTGGAAAGAATATGGATTAACTAAAGAAGAAAGAAAAGAAATTTGTAGATTAGCTTGTTACGGTGATTATGGAAGAGTTGATTGTGCACAAGGCGTTAGATTAGAGTTTGCTCAAAAATGTGCTCATGATGATGAAGTTTGCGAATTAGTATTCACAAGAAAATAATTTTTAATGCTAAAAGCCTGTTCTTTAAGGACAGGCTTTAAAAAACAGAAAGTAGGTTGATTTATGGATATAAGCAGAAGTGTAGATAATAGTTTAAATATAACAGTAGAATTCCTAAAAGAATTGATAAAAATTGACTCACAACAAGGTGAACCTATTTCACAATGTCCTTTTGGTATAGGACCTAAAAAATCTCTAGAGAAAACTTTAGATTACTGTGCTAGTTTGGGTTTTAGCGTTAAAAATATTGATAATTATATTGGATATGCAGAAATTGGAGAAGGAGAAGAATTAATAGGGATTCCAATGCATTTAGATGTAGTTCCACCAGGAGACGGGTGGAGTGTAGACCCATTTTCGGGAGCAGTAATTGACAATATTATTTATGGAAGAGGTGCCATAGATAATAAGGGGGCTGTATCTATGCTTATACATGTATTGAAAAATATAGAGGATACGTACCCTACAATTAATAAAAGAATAAGATTAATTTTTGGTACAAATGAGGAAACAGGTATGGAGTGTATCAAATATTATTTAGATAAAGGTGAAGAAATTCCAAGTATGGGATTTACTCCAGATGCTATGTATCCAGTGGTTAATGGAGAAAAAGGAAGAGTTCATATAAGGATAGAAAAAGAGATTAAAGTTGATAAAGGTAAACCTTACATAATAGTAAGGGGAGGAACTAAAGAAAATGTTGTTCCATCTTATTGTACTGCAAAAATTATTAATGGAATTATTTCAGAGCTAACTACTAAAGGAGTAGCTGTGCATGCAAGTAATCCTGAAAAGGGAGAAAATGCTATATCTAAAATGATAATAAAGCTAGTTGAAGATAATATGGATTTTCAGTATAGAGAAGATATAGAATTAGTTTCAAAATACCTTTGTAGTGACTATTATGGAGATGCATTGGGAATTAATCAATATGATGAGGTATTTGAAAGCACTACTTTAAATTTAGGAATCTTAAAAGTGAATGAGGAAAAAATCATATGTGAGATAGATATAAGGTATGGTAAAAATATAGTTTTAAACAATATAATAGATAGATTCAAAAAGTTTTTTTGTAATGGTTGGAAAATAAAGGTTATTGCTCATAAAGACTTACATTATGTGGATGAGAGTAATTTAGTACTTAAAAAGTTATTAGAAGCTTATGAAGAAGTAACAGATAAAAATGGATATACAATTGCTATGGGTGGTGGCACATATGCAAGTTGGTTTAAAGATATGGTGGCGTTTGGACCTAAGTTCTTAGCGTATAAAACTGGCGGTCATGGAGCAGATGAAAGAGTACCAATAGAGCATATACGAAAGAATATGGAGATATATACCCTAGCTTTAATAAAACTATTAGAATTGTAAAAGGAGAAGAGGTTTTATGTGCAAATATATAGATATCTTAAAAAGAGAGATAAAACAAATTCAACTTTATTTAAGTGCAAACATAATTAAGAATGCATTAGAGGGAGGTATACTTGGAACTGGGAAAATAGAAATAGCAGCTGTACTTGGTGGAGCAAAAACAATCTGTGCGTTAAATATATCTACTGCAATTAATACAGCTATACAATGTTCAACATCATCAAATACTATTCCATCTTTAGATGATGGAATAGTATTTGATGATGTTGAAGAAACGTTAAAAAACATGATAAATAAAAGCTGTATTTAGATAGATTAGCTACTAGTTTTATATAAAAATGGATATTATTTATAAAATTTACATATTACACAAATTTTTTTAAAATTTATCTTTTATGATGCTATGTTTTTGACAGCATAGTTTGCTTTTTGCACAGCAAGTTACGCTTGTTTATACCATCTATCTTTCAGAATACGGAGCATTTCTTTCATCAATGCAGTACCTATTCCAAATCTCCGATAATCTTTATACAGGGAAATTGCAAAGGACGGAGTGTCATTATCTATATGTCCGTAATCACTCATAATGCGTATCCAAACAACATCGACAGCCTTTTTATAAACTTCCACAACCACACCTATGTCGTCTTTTTTCTTCCCGAAGTCGGTTATATATCTGCAATTCTGGCTGATTGATAATTGATTTGGGCAGTGCAGACACTCCCTCTGTCACAAAGATAGCTTCGTGCAAAAAATATTCAGGCAAGCTATCATCTCCCTCCGATATTGTTCTAATTTTGAAGTCTATAACCGCCTGCTACAACTACGGTTTGTCGCTCTGTTCAACACCCAGACAAGCGGAAATTGTCATTATTTATCAATATCAATCATAACACAGCGCACTTTCTTTTCCTCTAACGCAGCTTTCATATCGGATGGTAAGGCTAATTTCGCAGTTTTGTACCCCTTATAATATACCTGTTTTGTTTTTCCGTCTTTTTTTATAACTTTTACTGCCAAATAATAAGACAGCTGATGCTCCAATCCCCATGAACTATATTCCAGTTCAACACACTCAATTTCATCAAGTGGGATAGAATATGGTATTCCTGTATTTAGCACAAGACTATCATTTTCAAAGAAAAAGGCTCCTGCATTTGATTTGTTTTTGAATTTGCTCCTTGAATATACAAAATAAGCTAAAAAAACAATAAGAACAATTGTACTAAAAGCAAACATAATAAATATCCTCCTTTATTTTGGTTTATCGCTTACTTTTCCCATGAACTTCGGGTCAACTTGGCGCAAAGTAATCATAACTAAAACATATCAGAATAGCCAGAAATCGTCAAGACTAAAATGAGTGGGCTTTTGAAGTGGGGCTGTCGCACTAGAAAATAGTGCTACGCCCCTATTTTGTATAAAAAAGTAAAAATAGCAAAAAACTATTTGCTAATAAAATAATAAATAGGAAATCAAAAACAGGCTATAAAAGTGAAATAACTTGTTATGCTTGTGAAGAATGCCGTGATTGTCAATATAAAAGCAGTTGCAT
>NZ_JAGWCV010000071.1:0-13133 GCF_020657735.1 Clostridioides sp. ZZV15-6383
ATTCATTACAAATAACTTTAAAAGTTACAGTTTTATTATAATGATTATTAAATTAAGGTAAGTAACATAAACTAAATAATAATATGTATTATTGATAGTAAATTTATAAATTCATTATTAATTATTGAAAGAAGTATTATAAATTTTCTGGAGGAAAAATGAATATATTTGATATTGGTGTAGACATAATTGAAATTGACAGAATAAGAAAAGCTGTAGAAAAAAATAATAGGTTTTTGGAGAAAATATTTACAGATAGAGAAATAGAGTATTTTAATTCTAAGAATTTTAAAGCAGAAAGTATAGCAGGTAATTTCGCAGCTAAGGAAGCTATAAGTAAATCTATAGGTACAGGGATTAGAGTGTTTAACTTTAAAGATATAGAAGTTCTCAGAAATGAGATGGGAAAACCAATAGTAAAAACTTATAATAATCTAGCAAAAATGTGCATAGATTATAATGTTTTAGAAATAAAAGTTTCAATATCACATTCAAAAGATTATGCTGTAGCAAATGCGATAACCATAATTAAGGACTAAGGAGTGATTACATTATGATGGATAAAACAGCAAAAGAAATAATGACAACAGATGTAATAGTAGCAAAACAAAATGATAGTATAGCAGATGTAGCCAATATGCTAATTGCAGAAAAAATAGGAGGTCTGCCAGTTGTAGATTCAGAGAATAGAGTTGTTGGAATAATTTCTGAAACAGATATTCTTAAAAAAGAAAAATATATAGAAGCACCTCTCTATATAAATCTATTACAAGGATTGATTTTCTTAGATGATTTAAAAAAGGTAGAAAAAGATATAAAACAAGTAGCTGCTTATAAGGTTGGAGAACTTATGTCTAAAGATATAATAAAGGTTCATGAAGATGATAAGTTTGATGATGTAGCTAATATAATGATTAAAAAATCAATAAACAGAGTTCCTGTAGTAGATGATGACAATAAACTTAAAGGTATAATTTGTAGATATGATATAATAAAAGCTTTATACAATGAATAAACTGAAGTAGGAGGTGTGATGTGAGAAAAAAGTGGACCATAGTATGTATTATGTTCTTGGCACTGGTTATAATTGTAATAGGATGCCAAAAACGACAGTCCACAAAAGAAGAAGTATACAAAGATTTTCAAAAGCAGATTTCTGATATGAATTATTATAGTTGTAAAGCTGAAGTAGAAGTAGTTGGAAATAGAAGCCCACACAATTATGTTTTAATTCATACTTATAAAAAAACCGATAACTATAAATTAGAAGTAATTTCCCCAAAACATTTAAAAGGGAAAAGTATAGAGTATCAAGGCGATAAAATATTAGTTAAAAATCCAAATATTAGTGATATAGTGGAGTTACCTAATACAGGAAAAAATAATCAATATCTTTTTATAGGAGACTTTATAAAAAACTATCTTCAAAACGAAGAGATGAAAGTAAAGTTATCCAAAGGACATTTGGTTTTAGAGACTTTTATTCCTGGGGATAATGAATATTTTAATAAGCAAGTATTGTATGTAAATGCTGACACAAAAAGTCCTGAAAAAATGGAAGTATTGGATAAGGAGGGAGTGCCAAGATTTACAGTAAAATACAAAGATTTTGAATACAGAAACTAAGGGGGACTAAAGAAATGCAAAAAATAACAGTGCCTACATGGGTAGAGATAAATCTAGATAACTTAAGATTTAACTTAAACAATATTAAAAATTTATTAGAAGAAGATATTAAGGTTTGTGGAGTAATAAAAGCTGATGCATATGGACATGGTGCAGTAGAAGTTGCAAAATTACTAGAAAAAGAAAAGGTAGATTATTTAGCAGTGGCAAGAACTGCTGAAGGAATTGAACTTAGACAAAATGGCATAACACTTCCTATTTTGAACTTGGGATATACTCCAGACGAAGCTTTCGAAGATTCTATAAAAAATAAAATAACTATGACAGTTTATTCTTTAGAAACAGCACAAGAGATAAACGAAATTGCAAAATCTTTAGGGAAAAAAGCCTGTGTTCATGTTAAGATAGACTCAGGAATGACTAGAATAGGTTTCCAACCTAATGAGGAGTCAGTACAAGAAATAATAAAATTAAATAAATTAGAATATATAGATTTAGAAGGTATGTTTACTCATTTTGCTACAGCTGATGAAGTAAGTAAAGAGTACACTTATAAACAAGCTAATAATTATAAATTTATGTCTGATAAGTTGGATGAGGCTGGTGTAAAAATAGCTATAAAACATGTATCAAACAGTGCAGCCATTATGGATTGCCCTGATTTAAGATTAAATATGGTAAGAGCAGGAATAATATTATATGGTCATTATCCATCTGATGATGTATTTAAAGATAGATTAGAATTAAGACCAGCCATGAAATTAAAATCAAAAATCGGACATATAAAACAAGTTGAACCAGGTGTAGGAATAAGTTATGGACTAAAATACACAACTACTGGTAAAGAAACAATAGCTACAGTTCCAATTGGATACGCAGATGGATTTACTAGAATTCAAAAAAATCCTAAGGTTCTTATTAAAGGAGAAGTGTTTGATGTAGTTGGTAGAATTTGTATGGATCAAATAATGGTTAGAATTGACAAAGATATAGACATAAAAGTTGGAGATGAGGTTATACTATTTGGAGAAGGCGAAGTTACAGCTGAGCGTATAGCTAAAGACTTAGGAACTATAAACTATGAAGTGTTATGTATGATGTCAAGAAGAGTTGACCGTGTTTATATGGAAAATAATGAGCTTGTACAAATAAACAGTTATTTGCTAAAATAAAACCATGATATTATAATCTGGGAGGCGATTTTGTGTACGATAAGAGTAAAGAAAAAATAGAAGTTACTTTACCAGATTCTCTGATTTCTGAAGTTGATAGTATAGTTCAGATGGAGAACAGTAACAGAGAAGATTTTGCAAAAGCTGCTTTTCAGTTCTATATAACTCAGAAAAAGAGAATTCATATTAAAGAATCTATGAAAACGGGTTATAGAGAAATGGGTCAAATTAATCTGTCACTAGCTGAATTAGGTATGACAGTTGAAGAAGTATCTTCTGATGATAAAAATGAAGGGAAGATTGCCCAAGGTGAGTACTAATTGTGAAATAAAGCGTGGTGATTTATATTACGCTGATTTAAGTCCAGTTGTTGGTTCAGAGCAGGGAGGCGTTAGACCTGTTCTGATAATACAAAATGATGTAGGTAATAAATATAGTCCTACAGTTATAGTATCAGCTATAACATCTCAGATTAATAAAGCCAAATTACCTACTCATGTAGAGATAAGTTCCAATGAATATGGGCTTAATAAAGACTCAGTAATTCTTTTAGAGCAAATTAGAACCATTGATAAAAAGAGGCTGAGGGAAAAAATTGGTTGTCTAGATGAAAATATGATGATAAAAGTAGATGATGGACTTCAAATAAGTTTAGGATTATTTACTTTTTAAAGAGGGATTTGTCTTTTATTAGACAATCCCTTTTTTCTTTGAAAATATTTCTTAGGGTTTAATTTTAATGGGATATGTTAATAAAATTAAAAATAACGCAAAAAAATAGCATAAAAGTGATATAATAATATGGAATTGATATAAAATTACGAACTCAAGGGAGGTAATTGCATGAGAGACCATAAAGGATTAAATGAGATTGCGCGTATCATAAGAAGAGATATAGTCTCAATGATACATAGAGCCAAATCTGGACATCCAGGAGGGTCATTATCAGTAGTTGAAATACTTACTGCGTTATACTTTGATGAAATGAATGTGGATTCTTCAAATCCTAAAATGGAGGATAGAGATAGATTTGTATTATCAAAAGGACATGCTGCACCAGCATTATATGCTACATTGGCTGAAAAAGGATATTTTGATAAGGAAGAACTAAATGGGCTAAGGAAAATCGGTAGGATGTTACAAGGTCATCCAGATATGAAAGTAACACCAGGAGTAGAGATATCTACAGGTTCTTTAGGTCAGGGTTTTTCAGTTGCTTGTGGTATGGCTATGGCATCAAAGCTGGATAATGCTCCATGGAATGTATATACTTTACTTGGTGATGGTGAAGTTCAAGAGGGGATTGTTTGGGAAGCTGCTATGAGTGCTGCACATTATAAGCTTGATAATCTAATTGCTTTTTTAGACAATAATGGACTTCAAATAGATGGAGATACAGAAAGTGTAATGAGTTTAGGTTCAATAGTTGATAAATTTAAAGCTTTTGGGTGGAATGTAATTGAAATAGATGGGCATGATTTTGACCAAATATTTGCTGCTCTTGATATGGCTAAATCAACAGTTAAAAAACCTACAATGATAATTGCAAAGACCATAAAAGGCAAAGGAATATCTTTTATGGAAAATCAAGCAGGATGGCATGGGACAGCTCCAAGTGATGAGGAGTTAGAAAAGGCATTACTTGAATTAGGAGGTGCTGACAATGAGTAAAATGGCTACGAGAGAAGCATATGGTAAAGCATTAGTAAAACTAGGTCAAATAAATGACAATGTTGTAGTATTGGATGCAGATTTATCAAAATCTACAAAAACACATGATTTCTACAAAGCATTTCCAGATAGATTTTTTAATATGGGTATAGCTGAACAAAATTTAATAGGCGCTGCTTGTGGATTATCGACTGCTGGCAAAATACCTTTTGCAAGTACTTTTGCTATGTTTGCTACAGGAAGAGCCTTTGAGATTATAAGAAATTCAGTTTGTTATCCAAAGCTAAATGTAAAGATATGTGCTACTCATGCAGGTCTTACTGTTGGAGAGGATGGAGCATCTCACGAAAGTGTAGAAGATATTGCAATAATGAGAGCTATACCAAATATGACAGTTCTTGTTCCAGCTGATGGAGTTGAAACAGAGAAAATGATTTTTGAAATAGCTAAGTATAATGGACCTGTTTATGTTAGACTAGGAAGAAGTTCAGTTCCGGTTTTATTTGATGAAGACTATACATTTGAAATAGGAAAAGGTGCAGTCTTAAGAGATGGGAAGGATGTATCAATTATAGCTTGTGGAATTATGGTAAATGAAGCTCTATTGGCACAAGAAAAGTTGCAAGAAGAAGGTATAAGTGCTAGAGTTATAAACATGTCTACAATAAAACCTATAGACAAAGATTTAATATTGAAATCAGCAAAAGAAACGAATGCTATTGTAACTGTAGAAGAACATAGCATAATTGGAGGATTAGGTTCTGCTGTAAGTGAGGTAGTAGGGGAGTCTTATCCAGCTATCGTAAAAAAAGTTGGAATTAAAGATTCATTTGGCGAATCTGGTGCTCCAAATGAATTGTTAAAAAAATATGAATTAACTTGTGATGACATAGTAAAGGTTGTGAAAGAAGCTATTATTGCCAAAAGAATATAAGAGATGTAAATTATTCATGTTTGTTAATAATATAATATATTTAAAGGAGAGGTATAAAGTACTATATTAATTTATATCTCTCTTTTTTGTACATGATATCAATATATCAAAATTGTAATAAAATATTCAAATTTTTACAAAAATAGAGAAAATATTCAAATATATATTGACTATTCAGAAAAATATGACTAATATATAATTTATAGAGAAATTAATTTTATATATAATGACCACCTATATAAAAGAGAATCTAAGAAAATTATGAAAGGAGGTTTGTGGTATAAAAACATATTATAAGTTTTAAGTCATTATACTAAAAAACTATAAAACAGGTATCATGTATTTTATGTTAAAGGAAATTGTAAGTAGTTTATCGAATTGTTTAAGCAGATGAAAAAATTTCACATGGGGAGGTAACTGAGATATGTCAGAGAAAGTAAATGTTAAAACAGTCATCAGTTTCGCAGGTGCGTATGTAGCAACAGTAATCGGTTCTGGATTTGCAACAGGACAGGAAATAATGCAATTCTTCTCTTTTTATGGTTTTGCAGGTATTATTGGTGGGATAATTTCAATGGTATTATTCTCATGGATGGGTGCTTCAGTTATGTCAAAAGGTAAAGAACTTCAACTTAAAGAACCTATCAAAATCTATCGTGTTTATTGTGGTAAGTATTTAGGAATATTCTTTGAGTGGTTTGGACCTTTATTCTTATTTGGTGTTTTCGTAGTAATGATTTCAGGAGCAGGAGCAACTTTAACTGAATACTATGGATTAAACCCATTTGTAGGTAGAGTAGGTATGGCAATAGTAGCATTATTAACTGTTTCACTAGGTCTTGATAAATTATCAAAGATACTAGGTGGAATAGGACCTATAATAATAATCTTTACACTTTTAGTTGGTTGTATAAGTTTAGCTAACAATATAGGTAATATAGGAGAAGCTGCACAAGTTCTTAATACTGTGAAGATATCTAAACCAGTTCCAAATGCTTACCTATCTGGTGTAATATATACTACTTATAACACAATTGTTGTTATGGCATTCTTAACTGGATTAGGAGCAAGTGCTGCTAATAAAAAAGAAGCTATTTGTGGTGGTATATTAGGTGGGGTAGCACTTATGGCAGCAGCTATAATGATGCACTTAGCTATTCTTTCTGATATAGGAAGCTTATATTCAAAAGCAATACCTTCATTATTCTTAGCTGATAAGATTTCACCAACAGTTGGAGTTTTATTCTCAATAATTCTTATATTAGGTATATATACAACAGCTGTACCTTTATTATGGTCAGTAACTAATAGATTTGTAGAAGATAATCATCCTAAATTTAAGCTAATAACTTTAATAACAGCTATATTAGGTCTTATAGGTGGATTCCTACCATTTGATAAGTTGGTTGGTATTTTATATCCATATACTGGATATATGGGCGTCATAATACTGGTTTGTGTTCTTTATAGACAGATTACAAAAACATCTGGATATCAAGAAGGAGTTAATGGCAAATAAATATTTTAAGATTGTAAACCAAAGAGCTATATGAAAACAATTAATTGTTTTCATATAGCTCTTTTTATTTTACATTTCATTTATTATAAAATAAGGAAAACATGTTTTTTTATTGCATTACATATGTTTATAATTCTGGATAAGCCTAATCAATAATTTAGAGTCTAAGATAAGGTTATAAATCATATATTTAGAATATATGGGAGGAGTGATAAGATTGAATGTAAAGTTTAACATTAAAGGTATAATTTATGGGGTTATAGCTCTTGTATTCGTGATAGGGGGATTTATATTCATACCAAGTATGTTTGTAGAGAAATCTAAACCTATAGATTATACAGTGTTACAAAGAAATTCAATACCAGAAAAGATACTTGATGTGATGGATAAGTATACAAACGAAGAAAGAGCACTAGCAGCAAAAATTGATAACAAAATATACATTATAGTGACTAGAGGAAACAATAAATATGGTATCGAAATGGACAAAATAGAAAGTGTGAGCGAAGAAGGGAAGGATGTTTTGAGAGTCAAGATAAAGTATAAAGATAAGGAGGATTCTTTTCCATACATAGTTGTTGAAACGAATATGAGTGAGCTTCCAGATAGAATAGAATTAAATGCGACAAAATAAGAAGATATTTTATAATTAAATAACTGCGTATTATATAGTAAAGTCATGGTTTTTATTAATATAAGTAAATCATGTACGGTTCTTATTATTGTAAAAACCATGACTGAAAATGCTCATTGAGTTAAGATATTAAAAGTAAAATTTATTACTGTATAAAATATTTAATGTTCTAATTATTTGGTGTAATAATTCTAGTTTCAGTAACGATATAATTTAATTGTGCATCATGACTTTCTTTTGGAATAGAATCGAATATCTGGAAATCAAATGCTATTCCTATAGTTATAGCATCTTTTCTTAAGTTTTCTAAAAATCTATCATAAAATCCCCCACCATATCCTAGTCTATAGCAATGTATATCATACGCTACAGCTGGTACAATTACAACATCTAAAGCCTTAATGTCAATTTTAGGTGATTTTTCGTTAGGTTCTCTTATTCCATATGCTCCAATTCTCAATCCATCTTTTAAATCTGTTATTTGAGTAGGGATTAATGTATGATTTTCTTTTATTGTTATAGGGCTTGAGACTATTTTCTTTAGGGACAAAAGTTTTTTGATTAAATTATCTGTTTGAACTTCATTGTTAAAATCTAGATAAAGCATTATATTAGTTGCATTTCTTATATCTTCCATTTGAAGTAATTTTTCTGTTATTAAATTTGAATTACTAAGTACAAAGTTTGAACTTTTGTTTTTTCTGGATTCAATAACTTTTTTCCTAAATTCTTTTTTCATAAAATATTCCTCCCTTTAATATGTTATAATGTGTACAGCAATTATATTTAATATAAATTTTAGTATAGTTTATTGTAATAAAGCAATATATTTGGGTAAATGTAATAAAAATAACAGCTAGTCATATAATAATAATAGTTTATGTAAAAGGAGATGTATCTTGTGATTTCAAAAAAGAAAGCTATTTTTTTAGGGGTGATTTTAGTAATTATAACAGCTATGGCTACATCAGCATTTCAGCTAACATTGGGGAATAAAGTTGTAATATCGAAAGAAATCTATGAAGACTATAAAAAATATGATAAGTTGTTAGGACTAGAATCTATTATAAAACAAGATTTTTATAAAAAAGTATCAGATGCTGACTTGGTAGATGGAGCATCAAAAGGTTTGTTCTTAGGGACAAATGATAAATATTCTGGCTATTACACTAAAGATGAAATGGAGAATCTAATTAATGATAGTGAAGGTTCTTATGTTGGTGTAGGTATGTATATAGGAGCATCAAAAGATGGCGGATTAGTGGTAGTCCCTATGAAAGATTCTCCAGCAGAAAAAGCAGGAGTAAAAGCAGGAGATAAATTAGTAAAAGTCAATGGAAAATCTGTGTCATATAAGAATTCAGATGAAGCTGTGCGTATGATGAAGGGTAAAAAAGGGAAAACAGTTGAACTGACAATATTAAGAGAAGATAAACAACTAAACTTTAAAGTAAAAACAGAACAGATAGTTGAGAAGAGTATAGAAAGTAAAGTAATTGATAATGATTTAGGATATATAGAAATTACCCAATTTATATCAAGTACATATACTGACTTTGACAAAGCTTTAAAAGAATTAAAATCAAAAAATATTAAAGGATTAGTAATAGACCTTAGAAATAATCCTGGTGGAATGTTGGATATATGTAAAGAAGTTGCTGATGAGCTAATTGGTGAAGGAACTATAGTATATACAAAAGACAATAAAGGAAATACTGAGTACTTGAAATCTGATAAAGAAAAATTGGGACTTCCAATAGTAGTATTGACTAATGGAGAAAGTGCCTCTGCTGCTGAAATATTAACAGCTGCAATCGTTGATAATAAAGAAGGTATTTCTGTAGGTACTACAACTTTTGGTAAAGGGTTGGTACAATCAGTTGTAAGATTGAAGGATGGAACAGGATACAAACTAACTACTGCCCAATATTTTACACCTAATGGAGATTATATCAATGAAAAAGGTATAAAGCCTACAATTGAAGAAAAAGATGAAAATAAACAGCTAGATGTAGCAACTAAGTGGCTTAGAGAACAGATTGATAAATAGGATTTAACTCTTATAAACTGTTCCATAAAATAAAAATATTATAAAAGGTAGTGTCTCAAAATGAACTTTTTATTTAATGAGGCACTCTTTTTGTATAAAATTAATATATTTTCATCATTTCAACAATGGGAAAAGAAGCTTATCTCTATTGAGACAGTCCCTATAATTTTATATAGAACTTATTTATTAGCTTTGTACTTACATATACCATTTATATAAGTTTCGTGTATATTAAAGTCATTATCTATTACTATAAAGTCTGCATCTATACCTTGGCATATTGAGCCACAGACATTATCAATATTACAACTTAAAGCAGGTATATACGTAGCCATTTTTATTGCATCTTCTAAAGTTGATATATTCCAATCAACTATATTTTTCACAGCACTGTCCATAGTTAACACACTTCCAGCCAAACTTCCATTACTTAACCTTGCAACACCATTTTTTACATTTACATTAAACTTACCAAGAGTATAGTCGCCATCATCCATAGCACCAGCTCTCATACAATCTGTAATTAAAGCAATATTATTTCTAGACTTAACATCCATCATTATTTTAGCAGCTATCGGGCTTACATGATGTCCATCACAAATTAATTCTGCATAAGTATCTTTTAGTGACATAGCAGCACCAACCATTCCAGGTTCTCTATGATTTAAAGGGCTCATTCCATTATATGTATGTACAAACACTTTAGCACCTGAATTAACTACTTGTTCAACCTGTTCAAATTTAGCTGAACTATGACCAAGTGCTACTGATATATTATTTTTAGTAGCGTATTTTGTGAATTCTATTGAACCTTTACGTTCTGGAGCAATTGCTATTTTCCTTATTAAATTTTTTGACTTCTTTTGCCATGATTTCAAAATATTGATGTCAGGGTCTTTAAAATACTTTTTGTTTTGAGCACCTTTATATTTTTCTGTAAAAAATGGACCTTCTAGATAGATGCCTTGTATTTTTGCTCCTTCAACTTTATCATAGTTATTACTTATATTTTCTATAGAATCACTCAGTGTATCTATAGAATCCGTTAAAGTTGTGGGTAGGAAAGAAGTCACTCCATATTTTAATAAACCTTTTGAAATTGTGTTTATTGACTCAAATGTATTATCCATGACATCTGCACCTAAAAGTCCATGTATGTGAGTATCAACTAAACCAGGGGCAACATATTTGCCTGAAAAATCTATAACACTATCAGTAGTATCTGGTTTTTCTTGTTTAAATTCACCAAATTTACCATTAATTATACTAAGGTAACCTTTTTCTTTGACTCCATATTTCATAAAAAATTTATCTGCATAAATAAAATTTTTCAAAACTACCTCCTCATAATTTATACTATCATTTGTAGTCTTGACACTTATAACACATTTAGTTTTCTGAAAATCTATTTAATTTACTATCTTACATGCCTTACTTTATATACAAATTTATCGCTTCTAGCAACACTCAAAGTAAATTCAATAACTATATTGTCATCGTTATATGTGGTACGAAGCAATTTTAGACAAGGTGAATCTCCTGGCACTTCTAATAACTTTGCTTCCTTATCAGATATTATTCCAGCTGAAAATTCTTCATCAGCTACTTTAATAATCTCTCCATAATCTTCTCTAAATATCTCATATAAAGGTTTTTGTTCGACTTTTTCTTGTGTCAATCCTGTAAATTCTTTCATAGGGAGATATGTTCTTTCAAGCATCATAGGAAGATTATCAGCAAGTCTTAAACGCATTATTTTTATTATTTTTTCACCAGGAGTTATACCTAATTTTTCAGAAAAATATTTTGTACTTTCTACTATATCAAATGATAATACTTTTGTACTTGGTTTTTTTCCTTGTGTTTTCATATAATCTGTAAAGCTATAACTTTCCATTAAGTTTTGAGAATTTTGACTGAGAGCAGCAACAAAAGTTCCTTTTCCATGTCTTTTGTATATGTATCCCATATGTTCTAATTCAGCCATAGCTAGTCTAACTGTAGTTCTACTTACTCCATATTCATCACAAATTTTCCTCTCAGAAAGCATTCTATCATTTGGTTCCATTTCATTTTCAATCTTAGTTCTTAGTATCTCAACAAGCTGGTCATATATTGGTCTTTTATCATTTCTTTTTATCATAAAAATATAGTCCTTTCTAAGTGGTTATTACCACAATTTGATTATAAAATATAGAATAATTTATGTCAATGAATAAAGTTTAATCAAAATTTAATAAGTAAGACTATTAATTTATTTTGAAATTATGAGACATTGACAAAATGAGTAAAATAATTTATATTCAAATTGGTAATAACCACTTTAGGATATATTATAGATGAGGTTTTTTATGTTTTACATATTAATTTATTATTTAGAAAAGTAAAAACTTAGTAATGAGGAGAATCTAGTATGATTACAATAATAACATTTAACCCAGCTATAGACAGAATGTATAGAGTAAATAGTATAAACATAGGTGAGGTGCAAAGGGTAGTAAGTACAAATGCAACTGCTGGAGGTAAAGGATTAAACGTAGCTAAGGTATGTAAAATTTTAAAAGAAAATCCTTTAGCTATGGGATTTTTAGGAGGATTTAATGGAGAATTTATAAAAAATGAACTTAAAAAACTAGATATACAAAATAAGTTTACAAAAATAGAGCAGGAAACTAGAAGTTGCTTAAATATAATCGAAGACAATAAAGTAAGTACAGAGTTTTTAGAAAAGGGACCAATAGTAGAAAAAAGTGATTTAAAGAGATTTGAAAATGATATAGAGGAAGTATTAAAAAATACTAAAATACTAGTGGCATCTGGTAGTTATTGTGAGAATATGTCAATCGACTATTATGAAAAGATAGGTAATGTATGTAGAGAAAATGATATAAAATTTATATTAGATACATCAGGAGATGCTTTAAAAGTAGCTTTAAAGTCCCAACCATATTTAATAAAGCCAAATATAGATGAAATAAGACATTTATTAGGAATCACTATTGATTCAAGAGAGGAAGTTATTTTATCAGGAAAAAAACTTCTTAAAATGGGTGCAAAGAATGTTTGTATATCTCTAGGAAAGGATGGTATGGTTTATTTAAGTAAATATAGTGTATATGATGTGAAAGTGCCACATGTAAAGTGTGTAAATACTGTAGGTAGTGGAGATAGCACGATAGCTGGATTTAGTGTAGGTATTTCAAGAGGTTATAAAATAGAAAATTTACTTAAATTTGCAAATGCTTGTGGCATAAGTAATGCTCTAAATATGGAAACTGGATTTGTAGACTTAGAAGAAGTTGAGAAATATAAGGATTTAGTTGAAGTAACAAAGTTAAGTTAAATAGATTTGATATATAAAAAACATAGTATTTTATAAAAATAAGTTAGGGGTATTTTCGAGTCTGGAAATATTTATGTGTATTCTTTAAATAAAAATTTATTTTTTAAGTGATAATTAAACATTTATTTGTAAGGCTATGGCTTTAAAAATCATAGCCTTATTTTGATATTTTTTCCATTTTTGC
>NZ_JAGWCV010000072.1:0-12683 GCF_020657735.1 Clostridioides sp. ZZV15-6383
TATAATAATGAAAGAATACAATTAAAAAACGGAATGAGTCCGATTGAATATCGAACTCATTCCGAGTAAAGATAGCCTTTTTTAAGTCTGTCTACTTGACAGGGACATATCCAATTTTGAGACAGCCCCTTATTAGTTTAATCAATTAAATTATATTTCTAAATAAGCTTATCTATTAATTAAAGAATCCCTGCCATTCTCATAAGTTGCTTTGCATTTGTAGTTTTACATCTTCCATCCTTTATTCTATAGTCAAAATGAATTTTATCATCTACATAGTACTCTGAGAAATGATAGTTCACAACTTCTACATCTCTACTACCTGAAAGGTCACATAACTCAAAATCATGTGTTGTAACCATACTTATAACCCATGGTCTTGATAATTTCTTCACTGCCTCACTTGCCCCAATAATTCTATCAGCAGAATTAGTTCCTTTAAAAATCTCATCTACTAGAACCAACATTGGTAACTCTTTCAAACTATATTGAATCATTGATTTTATTCTAAGAATCTCAGCATAAAAAGTTGATATTCCTTGGCTTACATCATCTTGTATTCTCATAGATGTGAATATAGCCATACAAGTTGCATCAAACCTCTTAGCACATACTGGTCCACCTGCATATGCCAACACTAAGTTTACGCCTATACTTCTTAAAAAGGTTGTCTTTCCAGACATATTTGAACCTGTAATAATACATGTCTGAGAATTTAATTGTATTGAATTTGCTATGACACTTTTTTCTTCTATTAAGGGATGGTATACTTCTTCAACTTCCAACCTTGGAGTATCTTCATATTTTATTACTGGAAAGCATGTATTTTCATTTACATGACCAATAACTGTTAAACTTATTAGAGCTTCAAACTCCCCAATAGATTCAAGCCAACCTCTAATTTGATTTCCATATATACCTTTCCATCGTTCTAAAGCTTCTGCACAATGATAGTTCCACATTAGAACACCACAGGCAATTATATATACTATCTGATTATATCTTAGATTTACAGCATTTCCTATTGAATTCAATTGTTTAACACCTTTTGAAACTCCACTTACCCTAGAAAGTTTCTCCTGTAATTCTTTTAAATAAGCACTCTCAAACGACTCTTTTTCTAAAACCTTAAACATTTTCTCATATACTTGTATACTTCTACTAAATGAAAATAATGGAGAAAGAGTTTGCATAAGTTTTGGATATCCAAAACCACTAAATCCTAATTGTATTATAAAAAGTAAAAAAACAGGTAAAATAGGTAAAAAACCTAATATAAAGAATATAAAAGATAAGATTGTTGCAGTAGGTAATCCCCAAGTAAAAATATGCATCCATTTTGGTATATATACATTTTTATTTTCTCCATACTCTATAAATGATTCTATGCTTCCATCAGAATTGTTTTTTTGCTCCTTACCAATTATATTACTAAGTGTTTGAATATGAATAGAAAAATCATCTTTTGATAAAAGTTCTTTTATCGCCATTTGTCTTTCTAATATTACCTTCTCATCTGGGTTTTCATTCCATAAGGACTTAGCCAAAAACTTTTTTCCATAGGAAGTATTAGCTACACAGATATATTGATATAGTGATGCTCTTCCAAACAAATCCAAATCTTTTGCTTGCGCACTTTCGTCTTCTAGGTATTCTCTACCATCTATTTTAAATTCCTTCCATCCGTCTCCAAATCGTTTAATATACTTATCTAATACTTCACTCTTGCTTTTAAAATATGTTTCCTCTTCTTTTACTTTATTATGAATAACTAAAAGTGATATAAATATTATTGTTGATACAACTCCAACAAAAATACCTATTATGTTTTTATTATAAAATCCAATAGCAAATCCTGCTATCACTATCAAAAAAGATATTAATCTTGCTGTGCTTATGTTATTTGACTTTTTACTTAAGAGCAATTCTTTTTCAGTAGCACTTTCTAAAAGTTTACTAAAATATTCTATTCCCATAAAAAATTCCAACTTTCTTATTATATAATGAAATTCAAATATAAAATTAATCTAGTATTATTTTAATCTAGTACTATACTTTAAATTATCCTTATATAATATATCTTATTAATAAACATTATATACAACTTGATTTTAATTTATAAGGTGTAGGATGTAAACCTAATCAATATTTAATTAAATGATGTATAGTTCACTATTATTCCTTTACTATTTAGTATCAATTAATTTTGATAATTTTTTAGTAAACTCTTGAGCTGCATCATATCCCATTCCTCTTTGTCTAAAATTCATTGCTGCTACTTCTAATATCATAGCAGTATTTCTTCCAGGTTTAACAGGTACAACCAATTTCTCTACATTAACACCAAGTATTTCTTCATATTCTTTATCCAATCCAAGTCTATCATAGTACTTAGTTTCATCCCAAGCTTCTAGGTGAACTACTAAATCTATCATTTTAGAATTTTTAATTGCCCCTACTCCATATAGACTTCTAACATCTATTATCCCTATTCCTCTTATCTCAAGGAAATGTCTTATCAGTTCAGGTGACTGACCCACAAGCATACTTTCATCCAGTTTTCTTATCTCTACAGCATCATCTGCAACCAATCTATTGCCTCTTTGAATTAATTCTAATGCTGTTTCTGACTTTCCTATACTACTTTCCCCCTTTATCAGCACACCTATACCATAAATATCTACTAATACCCCGTGAATTGTTGTATGTGGTGCTAACTTATTATCCAAATAATTTGACAGTCTATTTACAAGTCTAGTGGTATTTCTGTTTGTACTCAAAAGTATTCTTTTATATTTTTTAGCTTTTTCAATTACATCTGGCTTGATTTCCAAATCTCTAGAAATTATTAGAGCTGGTATTTCATATGAGAAAAATCTATCTAGTACTTCTTCTCGAATATGATTATCCATTAATCCAAAAAAATTATATTCTGTCTTTCCAACTATTTGTATCCTTTCATATGCAAAATAATCAAAATACCCTGCAAACTGTAATCCTGGTCTATTTATATCTTGAGAGTAAACATAATAATCTACATCATCTGGCATGTATACTATTTTTAATTTCAAGTCTTTTATTATCTCTTTTATTGATACCTTATTGCTAGTTTCCATTAATTTTCTTCCTTCCTAAAAAAATTATAAACATTCTCTGCAATGCTTTTATTCATCCCATCTACTTCTAAAAGTTCTTCCATAGTAGCTTTTTTTATAGCATCTACATCCTTAAAGTGATTTAATAATGATTTCTTTCTTTTTTCACCTATTCCTTGTATATCATCTAAGATAGATTTTGTCAAAGCTTTATTTCTTAAGCTTCTATGATATGTTATTGCATAATTATGAACTTCTTCTTGTATACTAGCAATAAATCTATATAAATTGGTTGTTTTATCTAGCTCTATTTCTTTTTCTTTACATATCAATCCTTTAGTTCTATGCTTATCATCTTTATACATTCCCCAAAGAGGTATATCTACATCATTAAGTTCTAGTACTTTTTTTACTGCACTAACTTGTCCCTTTCCACCATCCAACAATATCAAGTCAGGTAAATTTCCATGTTTTAATCTTCTATCTACAATTTCAGCCATAGAATCATAATCATTAGGACCAATGACTGTTTTTATTTTATATCTCCTATATTCCTTTTTATCTTTTTTAGCATTTGTATACACTACCATAGAACCAATCGAATCTACACCTTGTATATTTGATATATCATAAGCCTCTATTCTTATTGGCAACTTTTCTAGAGTTAGTATTTGCTTTAACTCTTCTAATGCTCCAATACTTTTTTCATATTTTCTTTTATTCATATCAGAAAATTTTTCAAGATACTCTACAGCATTTTTTCTAACCATTTCAACTAAGCTTTTCTTCTCTCCCTTTTGAGGAACTCTTATTGTTACTTTTTGACCCTTTTTATATGACAACCATTCTTCTAATATAGAACTATCTTCTATTTCATCTTCTATAATTAATTCTTTAGGTATATACTCTTGCTCATTATAAAATTGTTTTACAAATGAACTTAATATAGAAGCTCTTGGACTATCCATTACACCTTCTAATATAAAATGCTCCCTACCTACAATCTTACCATTTCTGATAAAAAATACCTGAACACAGGCTTCATTATGAGCTCTTGCCATTGCAACCACATCTTGGTTTAAGTCACTTACAGTAGCATCTATTTTCTGTTTCTGTATCATCTCTTCAAGGCTCTTTATTTTATCTCTATATACAGCAGCTTCTTCAAATCTAAAATTCATAGAACTCTCATTCATTTTTTCCTTTAAAAGCTCCATCAATTTTTCTTCTTTACCAGATAGACACATTATAATCTCTTCTATCATTTTTCCATACTCTTCTTTAGAAACATTTCCAGTACAAGGTCCTAAACATTTATTTATGTGTAGATTTAAACAAGGTCTTGTCTTATTCTTTATTGCTTTATCTATATCTATTTTACAGCTTCTTATTGGATACGTACTACTTATAAGCTCCAAAGTATCATTCACAGCAGTTATATTGGTATATGGTCCAAAATACTTTGCCTTATCTTTAAGAACTCTTCTAACTTTTAAGATTCTTGGATAATCTTCATTTGTAGTTACTTTTATATATGGATAAGTTTTATCATCTCTAAGCACTACATTATACTTTGGTCTATATCTTTTTATTAAATTACATTCAAGTATTAATGCCTCTAACTCTGAATCCGTTATAATATACTCAAACTTATATATATTCTTAACCATAGATTTTACTTTAGATGTATGGTTTTTTGAAGATTGAAAATACTGCCTTACCCTATTTTTTAAAGATATGGCTTTTCCCACATATATTATATGGTCGTATTTGTCTTTCATTAAATATACTCCGGGCTCAGAAGGTAATTTTTTTAAATGCTCTTGTATATCAAACATCTCGCCCTCCAAAACATTAAATTTTATACTAAAATTATACCCTAAAATATGAAATTTAAAAAGTTATACAATTTCCAGTATTTTAGACAAGTTAAAGTCCATATCCTCTTCTATAACTAATTTAAAAATAATTTTAAACGTGAAGAGTGACATGGACTTTATACTTTTGTTTACTATTTACAACTTGTATTTAACTAATTTACTTCTAACAGAGCAATTTAGTTTATATAATTCTAAGTTTTATCAGATTTTATATAATTTAAGAAAAATATTTCTTCAAGAATTGACCTGTGTAAGACCCCTCAACTTTAGATACTTCTTCTGGTGTTCCAGTTGCAACTATAGTTCCACCGTTATCTCCACCTTCTGGTCCTAAGTCTATTACATAATCACAAGTCTTTATGACATCTAGATTATGCTCTATAACTATAATTGTATTTCCTGTATCTGCTAATCTTTGTAATACATGGATTAGCTTGTCTACATCTGCCATATGAAGTCCAGTAGTAGGTTCATCTAATATATATAAAGTCTTTCCTGTTGGTCTTTTACTAAGTTCAGCAGCTAATTTTATACGTTGTGCTTCTCCTCCTGATAATTGAGTTGAAGGCTGCCCTAATTTGATATATGAAAGTCCTACATCCATTAAAGTCTCTAGTTTTCTTTTTATATTTGGTATATTTTCAAAAAACTCAACAGCTTCTTCCACATTCATATCTAGAATATCAGATATAGTTTTATCTTTATATTTTACTTGTAGTGTTTCTCTATTGTATCTTTCACCCTTACAAATTTCACAAGGAACATATACATCTGGTAAGAAATGCATTTCTATTTTTATTATTCCATCACCCTTACAAGCTTCACACCTACCACCTTTTACATTGAAACTGAATCTTCCTTTTTTATAACCTCTTGCTTTAGCTTCATTAGTAGCTGCAAAAATATCTCTTATAAAGTCAAATACACCTGTATAAGTAGCTGGGTTTGAACGAGGTGTTCTTCCAATTGGACTTTGGTCTATATTTATAACTTTATCTATATTTTCAATTCCTTTTATCTCCTTATGTTTACCAGCTCTTTGTTTAAGTCTATTTACTTTACTTGCAACACCTTTGTAAAGGATGTCGTTTATCAGCGTACTTTTTCCTGAACCTGAAACACCTGTTATACATGTAAACTTACCTAATGGGAATTTTACATCAATATTTTTCAGATTATTTTCTGATGCTTTAACTATTTCTATAAAACTTCCATTTCCTTCTCTAGTAGTCTCAGGAAGTAATATTTGTTTTTTACCACTTAGGTACTGACCTGTTATCGAGTTCTCATTTTTAATTATTTCATCTAAAGTTCCTTGCGCAACTATCTCACCACCATGTATACCTGCACCTGGTCCAATATCTAGAACATAATCAGCTTCTCTCATTGTATCTTCATCATGCTCTACAACAATTAAAGTATTTCCTAAGTCGGTTAGATGTCTAAGAGTAGCTATTAGTCTGTCATTATCTCTTTGATGAAGACCTATACTTGGCTCATCAAGTACATATAATACTCCAACCAATGCAGAACCTATTTGAGTTGCTAATCTTATACGCTGTGCTTCTCCTCCTGATAGAGTTCCAGCTTTTCTTGATAAATTTAAATAATCAAGACCAACATCTCTTAAGAACATAGCTCTCCCTTTTATCTCTTTTATAATCTCATGAGCTATAAATCTCTGTTTTTCTGTAAGGTTTATATTTTCCATAAAGTCAATCAATTCATTTACAGACAAGTTCGTAACTTCCATGATATTTTTTCCATCAACCAAAACAGACAAGACTTCCTTTTTAAGTCTTAACCCTTTACATTTTGGACATGGTCTTTCTGCCATATATTCTTCAATCTTATCTCTCATGTAGTCGGAGTTAGTTTCTCTATATCTTCTTTCTAAGTTTACTATTACTCCTTCAAAATATGACTTATAATTTCTAGTCCCTCCAAATTTTGATTCATAAGTAAATTCTACAATTATCTTGTCTTTACCATAAAGTAATTCCTCAACAAAATCCTCTGGCAAATCTTTAAATGGTGTTGTCAAAGATACATTAAAATGTTCTGCTAAGCTTTTTATCATTTTACTATAATAAGTATCATCATTAACACCTGTTGACCCCCATGCTGCTACTGCACCTTGTTTTATTGATAAATCTTTATTTGGCACTACTAATTCTGGGTCAACTTCTTTACTTTCTCCAAGACCATTACAAACATCACAAGCACCAAAGGGAGCATTAAATGAAAACATTCTTGGAGATAATTCTTCTATACCAATTCCATGTTCTGGACATGCAAATTTAGTTGAAAAAAGAATTTCCTCTCCATCTATTATTTGAGCTATTACAAGACCATCAGATAACTTAACTGCAGTCTCAATTGAGTCTGCTAGTCTAGATTCAATTCCATCTTTAATTACAATCCTGTCCACTACAACTTCTATACTATGTTTTTGGTTTTTGTTTAGGACTATATCATCACTAACTTCATAGTTTTCACCATTAACCCTAACTCTTACAAAGCCTTCTTTCTTGATATTATCCAATACCTTTCTATGTGTACCTTTTTGTCCTCTAACAATTGGTGAAAGTATTTGCAATTTCGTTCTATCTGGAAAATCTAACATTTTATCAACTATTTCTTGAATAGTCATTTGACTTATTTTTTCACCACATGTAGGACAATACACATCTCCTACCCTTGCGAATAATAATCTTAGGTAGTCATATATTTCTGTTACCGTTCCAACAGTAGAACGTGGGTTTTTTGAAGTAGTCTTCTGGTCAATTGAGATAGCTGGTGATAAACCCTCAATATATTCTACATTTGGTTTTTCCATTTGACCTAAAAATTGTCTAGCATAAGCAGATAAACTTTCTACATATCTTCTTTGACCTTCTGCATATATTGTATCGAATGCCAAAGAAGACTTGCCAGACCCTGACAATCCTGTAAAAACAATAAATTTATCTCTTGGTAATTCTAAATCTATATTTTTTAAATTATGCTCTTTTGCTCCTCTTATTATAATTTTATCTTCCATAATGTTGTTTTTACCTTTCTATTTTTCCAATTTTTCTTCTAATTGTTTCACTTTATCTCTAAGTTCTGCCGCTCTTTCAAATTGTAAGTTTTGAGCAGCTTCCATCATCTCTGATTTTAATTTTTCTATATTAGCTCTTATTTCGTCTTTATCATCTGTATTAGATATTCCATATACAACTTCTTCCTCTGCCACCTTAGTAGCTTCTATACTATCTCTTATATTTTTCTGTATAGTTTTAGGAGTAATATTGTGTTCTTCATTATATAAATTCTGTATATCTCTTCTTCTCTTTGTTTCATCAATAGCATTTTGCATTGAGTCAGTTATTCTGTCTGCATACATAATTACTCTTCCGTTTTCATTTCTAGCTGCACGTCCAATAGTCTGTATTAAAGCTGTTTCGGAACGCAAGAAACCTTCTTTATCTGCATCTAAAATTGCTATAAGTGAAACTTCTGGTATATCCAATCCTTCTCTAAGTAGATTTATTCCTACAAGCACATCAAATTTTCCTAATCTTAAATCTCTTATTATTTCTGTTCTTTCTAATGTAACTATATCTGAATGTAAATATTTAACTTTTATCCCTATTTCTTTAAGATAATTAGTCAAGTCCTCACTCATTTTTTTGGTTAAAGTTGTTATAAGTACTCTTTCATTTTTTTCTATAGTTTTAGTTATTTCTCCTACCAAATTATCTATTTGATTATTGATAGGTCTAACTTCTACAATTGGGTCTAAAAGTCCAGTTGGTCTTATTATCTGTTCTGCTATAGTCTCTGAGTGTTGAATTTCATAAGGTCCTGGTGTAGCACTTACAAACAACATCTGATTTATATTTCCTTCAAATTCTTGAAAATTTAATGGTCTATTGTCAAGTGCAGAAGGTAATCTAAAACCATTTTCTATAAGGGATGTCTTTCTAGACCTATCCCCTGCATACATACCTCTTACTTGTGGTATAGTAACATGTGCCTCATCTACAATTATTAAATAATCATCTGGGAAGAAATCCATTAAAGTATATGGTCTTTCTCCTTCTGACCTTCCTGTAATATGTCTTGAATAGTTCTCTATTCCCTGACAAAACCCTATTTCCTTTAACATTTCTATATCATACTTAGTTCTTTGTTCAATTCTTTGGGCTTCTAAAAGTCTATCATTTTCCTTGAAAAATTTAATTTGTTCTTGAAGCTCGTCTTCTATTTGTACAATTGCCTTTTCAATTCTTTCTGGAGTTGTTACATAGTGAGACGCGGGGAATATAACAACGTGATTTCTAGTGCCAACAATCTTCCCTGTTACATAATCAATCTCTGTTACTCTATCTATCTCATCACCAAAAAATTCTATTCTTATTGCTTTTTCATCGTTACTAGCTGGAAATATTTCTAGTATATCTCCTCTAACTCTAAAGGTACCTCTTGTAAAATTTATGTCATTTCTTTCGTATTGTATCTCTATTAACCTTTTTATTACATCATCTCTGTCTCTTTGCATACCTGGTCTTATAGATAACATAAGTTCTTTATAGTCTTTTGGGTCACCAAGTCCATATATACAAGATACAGATGATATTATTATAGTATCTCTTCTCTCTAAAATAGATGCTGTAGCAGAATGTCGAAGTTTATCTATTTCATCATTTATGCTTGCATCTTTCTCTATATAAGTGTCACTGTGAGCTACATATGCTTCTGGTTGATAGTAATCATAGTAACTTACAAAATATTCAACTGCATTGTCTGGGAAAAATTCTTTAAACTCACTGTAAAGCTGTGCTGCTAATGTCTTATTATGAGCCATTATTAGGGTAGGTTTCTTAACTTGTTGAATGATATTTGCCATTGTGAATGTTTTTCCTGAACCCGTTACTCCCAATAATGTCGAAAATTTCTCATTTCTATTTATAGAATCCACTATTGATTTAATAGCTTCTGGTTGGTCACCTGTAGGTTTGAAGTCTGATTTTATTTTAAAATCCATAGTATCACTCCTTTTTGCGAACATTAGTTCCTAACATGTATTATTATATCATACCTTTATAAAATTGTTTAAGTTATTTTAAATATTTTACCCATTTAAATTTTACTTAAATCTAAAACATAAAAAAAGACTCCTATCTTTGCAATAGAAGTCTATAATTCCTGTAAAATAAATACTTTATTCAACTTATATAATAAAATCAAATGCTTCTTTTTCAACTCCATCTAACTTTAAATCAAATATCTTTAATATAGTTGCTGCGTGTGCTCTCAAGTCGCCTTCCTCTATAACCACACCACTTTTAATATTGGGTCCAAAAGCTATAAAGGGAGGTTAATCTATCTAAGTTATTTACTATTATTTGAGCTGATATTCCAGAAGAATTTACATATGCATCAAAATTCTTAACTTCTCCATTTTCAACTGTTATAAATCCATTTGATTTAAGCAAAACATTTGGATTTATAACTTTATCAACTCTAAGATGACCGTGGTCCCCAAGTATTATAAAATTTGTATCTTCGTATATACCCGCATCCTTTGTAGCTTGAATTATATCTCCTAACCATTCATCATTCATTTTTAATGCTTTATTTACTTCATCATTAAATAAACCATAATTGTGTCGTGTGTGGTCCAATGTAGCCAAATGTATTAACATTAAATCTGGCTTATATTCCTTTATTATGTCTACTGAACAGTTTACTCCAAACAAATCCATATTAGGTTCTAATTTCCAATCAATATGATGACAATGTCTATTGTAAATACCGTCCATTATAACCTTACTGGAACTTCTTTCAAAAGTTTCTCTTGGGTCATCTTCTCTATTAGGAGCCCATATTTCTGCAAAAATATCATACCTACTTTACCATTTACAAAATCTTGCTTTGCTACATCCCAAGCATTATAATCTTCACCAGAAGGCATTTTCATTATTCCATCTTTCATCATATCTTGCCAAAACTTAACCGGTGCTTGTCCTGCTTCATTATTAAATGCTACTTTTTTACCATTAGTTATTTCTCCACCACTTTGCATTACCATAGCTTCATAGAACCAAATATCTATTGGTGTTTCAAAACCATAAGTATCTTCTGATTTATTTGTCATCTTACTAGCATAGTTTTTAAGCTCTTCCCATGACTTTGAACCTGAAGGGTCAAGCCCTGCTTTAGTTGCCATATCTTTATTTATGTATAATATTGGTGTACTTCTATTAAATGGCATTCCAACAAATTTATTCTCGTAATATGAATTTGTTAAAAGACCAGAAAAGAATTGTTCCTGGTATGTTTTATCAAAATATTTACTCATATCTACTAAAGCACCTGCTGATGCGAATGTACCTGTTTGAGTTATTTCTAATAGTGTTACATCTGGTTGGTCTTTAGAAGTTAAAGCTGCTTGCAATTTTATTGCATTTTCATAGTAGTCTTTCTGTTTTAGCATATTTACTTGGATATCTTTATGCTAACTATTAAATTGGTCAACCATTTTTTGTGCAGTTTCGCCATTAGTTCCACCATTTATACTCTCTAGCGTTGCTTTTTCTGGTCTAAATCCAAATTTGACATCATTTTTTATATCTAATATATTCATACAAGGATTCCCAATAAATTGAGCCACAAATAAATTTTTAGGATTTTGATATATCTTTTTTAGAGAACCTATTTGCATTATCTTTCCTTTGTTCATTATAACTATCTTATCTGCCATCGACATTGCCTCAACCTGGTCATGAGTTACATAAACATCTGTTATAAGTTTTTCTCTTTTTTCTTTTACTACTTTCTTGTTTTTAAGACCAAATTCTATGTTTTCTCTAACAGTCATATGTGGATATAATACATAGTTTTGAAATACCATAGCTATATCTCTTTTACTAGCATCCGTTTTTGTTACATCATTATCTTCAATTTTCAACTTACCTGAAGTTATATCTTCAAGACCTGCAATCATTCTTAATGTAGTAGATTTGCCACATCCACTTGGGCCTACCAACACTGTAAAAGAGCCATCTTCTATAGTAAGATTTAAGTTTTCTATAACGGGATTTTTTTTATTATAAGATTTTGTTACATTTTCTAGTCTTATATCTGCCATTTTTATCCTCCTAAAATATTTGATTTAATTCTACGATTTACCTATAGATTAATAATACTCTTAATTTGTAAAGGATATATTAAGACAAAGTGAATATATGGTAAACTTATTAAAATAAAGGTTAAATTACAAATATTTTTTGTTAAATATACTAAAGTTAAGCTGATATACTATTTATGTTAGATACAACTTTCTATATTTTTCATGTTCACTGTTTACTATCACAATATAATTTTAATTTAGAGGAGAGCATATAAAACTGTTTATTTTTATATGATTTGATTTGAAAATAAAAAAGACCTCTATGGGGGATAGAGGTCTTTAAGTGGGGGAGATTGAGTAATTTATTTTTGCTATATTAAGTTTTACAATTATATTATGTCCCAAATTTACAAGGTCTAAACATAAAAAATAAAACTTTTTCAATTTTAATAAATTTACCAAAAAAAAATTACGTGGCTACGTCCTACTCTCCCAGGCAGTTTCCCACCAAGTACCATCAGCGCTAGAGAGCTTAACTTCTGTGTTCGGAATGGGAACAGGTGTATCCTCTCTGCTATTGTAACCACA
>NZ_JAGWCV010000073.1:0-12657 GCF_020657735.1 Clostridioides sp. ZZV15-6383
TTGTATATTAGGTCGTTAGAGGAGTCTGTATACATTTAGTAAGGAACCGTACTTTTTATAAAATGAAAGATAAGATGTCGAAAACTTGCATAAATCTGAAAAATTTTTATTATTAAAATACTGATTTTTATTTTAAATATGATAAAAAAATGACAAATAAAGTTGCAAATAGTAATATTTATAAGTATAATTAAAAAAGAGAAAAGGTTTTGTTAAACTTTATAACAAAAGAAAAAGAAGGGATGATTCAAAATGGAGAAGTTAACAGACAGGAGACAGGTTAAGGCAGTAAGCATGGAAACCTTCGTTTTCCTAATATTACTAGTAGTTGGTTTTGGGTATGTTGGTAGTATTATGGGAGCAGGAATGATGTTCAAAGTAATAATGAGTACAGCACATGCTTTACTACTAGAGACAGTTTTCTTAATTATGGCTATGGCAGTTCTTGCAGGTGCATTAAGCGCACTACTTTCAGAGTTTGGAGTAATAGCATTAATTAATAAAATTTTCGCTATGTTTATGAAGCCTTTATATGGATTGCCTGGTGCTAGTATAGCAGGAGCTATAACAACTTATTTATCAGATAATCCAGCTATTATACCTTTTGCTAAAGATAAAACATTCACACAGTATTTTAAAAAATACCAAGTTCCAGCATTATGTAACTTAGGAACAGCTTTTGGTATGGGGCTTATCTTAACAACATTTATGATTTCTCAAGGTACAGAATATGTACTTCCAGCATTAATTGGTAATTTAGGTGCAGTTATAGGTAGTGTTATAAGTGTTAGAATAATGTTGACATTTACTAAGAAGTTTTATAAATACAATCCAGAGGAAGATAAAGCAACAGGAAGACTTGAGAAAAAAGTTGAATTCAGAGAAATTAGAGAAGGAAATGTATTCCAAAGGGCTCTGGATGCAATTCTTGAAGGTGGTAAAATGGGAGTGGACATGGGAATGGCTATAATCCCTGGTGTCCTAGTAGTATGTACATTAGTAATGTTATTAACTTTTGGACCATCTACAGACCCTGCTACAGGCCAAGAGGTTTATACAGGAGCTGCATATGAAGGTATAAAGTTACTTCCAGTTCTTGGAGATAAACTTGGATTTATATTAGAACCATTATTTGGATTTACATCACCAGAAGCAATAGCATTCCCTATAACTTCATTAGGTGCTGTTGGAGCAGCAATGTCTTTAGTTCCAGAATTTATAAAATCAGGAGCTATAACTCCTAATGATATAGCAGTATTTACAGCTATGGGTATGTGTTGGAGTGGATATTTAAGTACACACATTGGTATGATGGATGCATTAAATGCTAGACAATTGGCAGGTAAAGCCATTCTTTCTCATACAATAGGCGGATTATGTGCAGGGGCAGCAGCTCACTTTATATTTATGCTTGTAGGATAAATGTAATAAACATAATTAAATAAAGTAAATAATAATATACAAAAAAAGGTTGTTGATGTGCAATAAGAAATTGCACACTAACAACCTTTTTTTATGACTGAATATAATTCATAGTACATAAATATTAAGTAGATATTAGAGTTAAGTTATATTTATGTAAAAAGTAACAAAAATCTGTAGAAATTTATGACAAAATTTAGTACACTAACTATATGTTCTTATTTAAAAATTGAGGTTAGGATTAGGAATTACCTAGTAGAGTAAGCTTTGATTAATAAAATAATCATAAAATAAAAATATTAATCATAAAGATTATAAAATAACTTACTTAAAATAAAGCCATAGAACTTACAAAAATTAAAAAAGCATATAAGTATGGAGGGGGTACAATGGATGAATTATTTCATATAGGAATTGATGTAGGTTCTACAACGGTGAAGGTTGTGGTACTTAATAATAGTAATAATATAGTTCATAAAGAATATAGAAGACATTATTCTGATGTGAAGAAATCAGTTAAAGAAGTACTAAATGGTATATATGAAAAGTTGGGAAATATAAATACTACAATTATAATAACTGGTTCAGGTGGAATTGGAATATCAAAAAAACTGGGAATAAAATTTGTTCAGGAAGTTATATCTAGTACAAAATCAATAGAGTATTTCCATCCTGAAACTGATGTTGTCATAGAACTTGGAGGTGAAGATGCAAAAATAACATATCTAAGTGGAGGAATAGACCAAAGAATGAATGGGATATGTGCAGGTGGCACAGGATCATTTATAGACCAGATGGCATCACTTTTAAAGACAGATGCCAGTGGATTAAATGAACTTGCCAAAGGCTATAATGTTATATATCCAATAGCTTCAAGGTGTGGCGTTTTTGCTAAAACGGATATTCAACCTCTTATAAATGATGGGGCTAAGCAGACTGATATAGCAATGAGTATCTTCAATGCAGTTGTTGTACAAACTGTAAGTGTTCTTTCTTGTGGAAGAAAAATAGAAGGCAATGTTGCATTTTTAGGTGGTCCATTGTACTTTTTATCTGAGCTTAGAGAAGCATTTAAAAAAGTATTGGATTTAAAAGATGAAAATATAATTTTCCCAGAAGATGCACAATTATATATTGCTATTGGAGCAGGACTATTATCAATGGATGAAGATAGTATAGAACTAGAATCTTTAATAAAAAAGCTGGATAGTATAAAGAATATTGAAGATGGAGAAGTAAATTTACTAGAGCCTTTATTTAGAGATAAAAGTGAATATGAAGAATTTTCAAAAAGACATGAACAAGAAAAAATAAATCATGTAGATATAAATTCAATCAAAAGTAATTGTTATTTAGGAATTGATGCAGGTTCAACTACAACTAAAGCAGCACTTATTGATGAAGATGGAAGACTTGTATATTCTTATTATAATAGTAATGAAGGAAATCCATTAAAAACAACTATCAAGGTTATAAATGAAATATATAATATATTGCCAAAAGACATTAAAATATTGAGTTCAACTGTAACTGGATATGGAGAAGGTCTTATTAAGAAAGCACTTAAAATCGATAATGGGGAAATAGAGACTATAGCACATTATAAAGCTGCTAAATTTTTTAATAAAGATGTGGATTTTATACTTGATATTGGTGGTCAAGATATGAAGTGCTTAAAAATAAAAGATGGAGTAATTGACAATATAATATTGAATGAGGCTTGTTCTTCAGGTTGTGGCTCATTCTTAGAGACATTTGCAAGTTCTCTATCTATGGCAATAGAAGAATTTGCACATGAAGGAATTTATTCTCAAAGCCCTGTAGATTTAGGTTCAAGATGTACTGTATTTATGAATTCTAGAGTAAAACAAGCTCAAAAAGAAGGTGCAAGTGTTGGAGATATATCAGCAGGACTTTCTTATTCTGTAATAAAAAATGCTTTATTCAAAGTAATAAAAATTAGAGATTTAAATGAGATTGGTAATAATATTGTTGTACAAGGTGGAACATTTTATAATGATTTAGTACTTAGAAGCTTTGAAAAACTAATTGGAAAAAATGTGATTAGACCTAATATTTCAGGAATTATGGGAGCTTTTGGTGCAGCACTTATAGCAAAAGAAAAATATGAAAGTGGATATCAAACATCTCTATTATCTAAGGAAGAATTGAATAATATAAAATTAGAAGCAAGTGTAACTAGATGTAAAGGATGCTCAAATCATTGTCTTCTTACCATAAATAAGTTTTCTGATAATGAAATTTTTATTTCAGGAAATAGATGTGAGAAGGGTGAAGCTATTTATGGTGATAAAAAAATAGGACTAGAAAAGAAAAAACCAATAAATCTATTTAAGTACAAATATGATAGAATTTTTAGATATAAACCATTGGAAAAAGAAAAGGCAAAAAATGGAGAAATAGGTATACCAAGAGTATTAAATATGTATGAGGATTATCCATTTTGGTTTACTTTCTTCAATGATATTGGATTTAGAGTTGTACTTTCAGATAGGTCATCAAAACGCTTATATGAAACTGGTATAACTAGTATTGCTTCTGAAACAGTTTGTTATCCTGGAAAGTTAGTTCATGGACATATAGAAAATTTAATTGAAAAAGGAATAAAAAACATATTTTATCCAAGTGTGACAAATGAAAATAAAGAGGATTCAAGTGCAGATAATTATTATAATTGTCCTGTTGTAATATCATATTCTGAAGTAATAAAAAACAATGTAGAAAATATAAGAGATAAGAACATAAACTACATAAATCCATTTATAAGTCTAAATGATAAGGAAAAACTGAAAAAGAGACTCTATGAGGAGTTATTGAGAAGTTTTTCTGGTATAAAGATAACCAAAGAAGAAATTAATCATGCAGTTGATAAAGCTACTGATGAACAAAATTCATTTAAAATGGAGATGCAAGCTGCAGGTGAAAGAGCACTTAAAGAAATAAAAGAAAGAAACATGAAGGGAATTGTGCTATGTGGGAGACCATATCATATAGACCCAGAAATAAATCATGGAATGCCAGAGCTTATAAATTCATTAGATATGGCGGTGCTTACTGAAGACTCCATATGTCATTTAGCTAATATACAAAGACCACTTAGAGTTGTAGACCAATGGGTATATCATTCAAGATTGTATAAAGCAGCTAGCTTTGTAAGAGACAAAAACTATTTGGAATTAGTTCAACTTAATTCATTTGGTTGTGGACTAGATGCAGTAACCACAGATCAGGTTCAAGAAATACTTAATGAAAAATCAAAGATATATACTATCATAAAGATTGATGAAGGCAACAATTTAGGAGCTGCTAAAATAAGGATGAGGTCTTTAAAAGCAGCTATGTTTGAGAGAGAAAGCAAAAACATAGATGTAAAAAATATAAAGGCAAATAGGATACAGTATTCTAAAAACAATCAAATAACGAACAAACATACTATATTAGCGCCACAAATGTCCCCAATACATTTTCAATTTCTTGAAAAAGCTGTGAATTTAAGTGGATATAATATAGAGATTCTAAAAGATACAGATAGTAGTGTAATTGAAGAAGGATTAAGATATGTAAATAATGATGCATGTTATCCAGCTATAATAGTTGTAGGTCAGTTAATAACAGCATTAAAATCTGGTAAATATGATTTAAATAATACATCTGTTACTATAACTCAGACTGGTGGAGGTTGTAGAGCTACAAATTATATTGGATTTTTAAGAAAAGCTATGTATGATGCTGGATTTAAAAATGTTCCTGTCATTGCACTTAGTGTAAATGGAATAGAAGATAGTGGAATAATGGATAATATATCACTAAAATTAATCAATAGACTTTTTATGTCTGTTGTATATGGTGATTTATTAATGAAAGTACTCTATAGGGTAAGACCATATGAAAAAGTTCCTGGAAGTACAAATGCTCTATATGAAAAATGGGTTGATATATGCAAATCTTCTCTTGTCAAAGCAAAGATTTCTGTATTTACTAAAAACATAAAAGATATAGTAAAGGAATTTGATAACTTAGAGATACTCGATGTAAAAAAACCAAAGGTAGGTTTGGTAGGAGAAATCTTGGTGAAATTCCATCCGATTGCAAATAATAATCTAGTGGAGATATTAGAGCGAGAAGGTGCTGAAGCAGTCGTTCCAGACCTTACAAATTTCTTCTTAAGTTGTGCCTTTAATACTATTTATAAACAAACTCATTTAGAGGGAAGTAGAAAAAGCAGAATGATAGGAGAAGCATTTATATATATAACTAGTATATACCAAAAAGTGTATAAAAAAGCACTTGACAAGAGTGAGAGATTTTACGCTCCAGGTGACATAAAGAATGTTGCAAAAAATACAGAACCAGTAGTCTCATTAGGAAATCAAACTGGAGAAGGTTGGCTTCTAACAGGTGAGATGGTTGAGTTATTAAATGAAGGCGTAGAAAATATTATTTGTATGCAACCTTTTGGATGTTTACCTAATCATATAATTGGCAAGGGGTCTATAAAAGAATTAAAGCGATTGTATAAAAATGCAAATATAATACCTATTGATTATGACCCTTCTGCAAGTGAGGTAAATCAGCTTAACAGGATAAAACTTATGCTTTCTAAAGCTTTTAAAAATATATAAAATTGATATTTTGATATATTAAACGCTATTAAGTAAAAAAATAGTATATATTAAATAATTGTAAAAGAAGAGTTATCCTATTTTTTAGGGTAACTCTTTATTAGTCAAAAAATTATATGTATACTAGTTTAAAGGAGGGATTTATATGAATTTAGTATATGATGTTTATCAATCAAAAATAGGAAATTTGTATATATTAAGCGAAGAAGGCTTTATAGTAAGTGTAGATATAGGAGATGAAAAGTTTAATAAATTAAAAGACGAATATATCAAAAAAGGAATTGATATAAAGAGAAGCAAAGAAGATTTAAAAGAAGCAATAAGTCAGATAGATGATTATTTTAATGGAAAAAGAAAAGTGTTTGATTTAAATATTCGAATTGAGGGAACTGAATTCCAAAAATCGGTTTATAGGGAAATGTTAAAAATACCATATGGAGAAACATTATATTATTCAGATATAGCAAAAAATATAAACAACCCAAAATCTGTAAGAGCGATAGGACAAGCAAGTAAAAGTAATAGAATTCCAATAATAATACCTTGTCACAGAGTAGTTGGCAAAAACAATATTGGTGGGTATATGGGAAATCATTCCGATTTGAAAGAGATACTATTAAATTTAGAAAGACATAGTTAATTTAGAAAAAAGTGTTTTTATTGTTAGTATTTGATATAATAATCTTAAAAAGAAATTTTTTTTAGAAAAATGTCAAAAAATTTATTTTAATTTACAAAGATGAGGGGGAATCTTAATGTGTAATAAAGTTATAGCATCAAAATATCATGAAAAAGGGTTTAATTGTGCGGAATCAGTTATAAAAGCATATAATGAGGAATTTAATGCAGATATACCAGTTTGCTTAGGAAGTGGACTAGGTTCAGGATGTGGGGTTGCTAGCTTATGTGGTGCAGTAAATGCATCAAATATAATAATTGGATATGTAAAAGGTAGAAACCATGAAGATGAAAGTACTAAAGCTAAAGTATATGCTAAAGATTTAACAACAACAGTGAGAAAAGAATATGGTTCAGAGTTATGCATAGATTTAAAAAAAGATTTAGTTGCATGTAGAGAAATAATGGATTTCGCATATGATAGTTTAAAAGAAACTTTAAAAAAAGAATTATAAAAATAATTATAAAAATAATAAGCTATCAAGTATAAATTATTTGATAGCTTATTTTTATAGTCTGTACTCAATAAATTTGTGGAATTTTAGTTTTACTGTTTGGAAATAAAGAGAAAGTAATTTTAGAATAATTTTATATTTATTATTTAGTATAGATGTTTATTTATATCTGTTTTTGAATATGTTATACTTTGTTTAAATAGAAGTCTGTCATAAGGGAGATGAGAAAATTGGAAAATCTCGATTTACTTATCAATAAATTATATTCAAAAAATCATAATGAAGCATATAAAACTTTTTTATTTTTAGAAAATGAAAGCCTAAAATCAAATATTACATATTATTTTTTTGACTCATTCTTAGAAATGATTAATAATGAAAGTTCATATATTCGAGTAAGAGGATTATTGCTAATATCTGCAAATGCTCAATGAGATATTGACAATAAAATTGAAATAAATATAGATCGTATATTAAGTCATATTGTAGACTATAAAAATTGAAGTTTAGCTTGTTACAATCATTTACAACTAAGATAGCAAATAAACAACAGTGCTAATTTTCATGGATAGATTAATTATGAAAATTTATACCAATAAAATATATTAACATAGATGTGAAATCTTATTAAGGTACATAAGTAATAAAAATAATATGTTAAACTATACAATAGATTGAGTTTTACGAAATAAAAAAGAACTACAATCCCTATATTATTATACAAAATTAAAGGTGGGAATGAAAATGAAAGAAATTGATGATGCTATAACATCGGAGTATTTAAGCTGTGGTATCAATGAAGATATTAGTATCTATAAAGGCAGGTTTTGCATATATTTAGATAAAAAATATAGATGTAATGGAAGAATTTATTATAAAATGACACCTCCAATATCTATAAATTTTAAAGCAGAGATAGGTTGCATTGAAGAAATAGATAATAAAGATGATAATTTAGATTGGGATTATGATAATGCTATTCTTGAAGTTCATGGTTATAAAATTATTTCTATAACAATAAACACTTTAAGTGATTTTAGTATAGAAGGTTATATCAATGATGACTGTATAAAATCTAAAAATTCCTATGTTGAACATGTAGATTTTAATATAATAAACTTAGATAAAATACCTGGAAAACTTATTAAATACAATGATAAAGTATATGCAGGTAGAATTGAATTTGATATAAATGATTATGTTGTAACTATAGATAAACGGTATGATTACAGAAAAGAATTGAAATCAGAGTTAAAGTCTAAATCTGGAGCAATAATAACTCACATAGGTAGAGTTAGAAGAAAAGATGGTAGAATTTTTAGAACAAATAATACAATAAATCTTTTAGATAGAATATCAACAGCTCTGAGCTTTATGTGCGGAAGATACGTAGGATTTTGTTTGGCCAAGGGGTATAGAAGTGGTAATGAAGTTTATAGAATATGGAATGAAAATCAAATATCTCCTTTTAAATATGTGCCAACATGGTCGGATACTCTTTCAAATTATCATAATATGGAAAAGTATATAAGTCTTATGTGTAAAAAGTTAGAAGACTTTTATTATGGTTCTGCTATAAAGAGTGTTGTTGATTGGTATATAGAATCTCTCGGAAGTGTGACTATGGAAAATAACATAATATCTGTACAAATTGCACTTGAAACTTTGTCATATGTAATTCTAGTAGAACAAAATAAAGTGCTTACAGATGAAGCTTTTGATTGTAATTTAGCATCCAGAAATATAAGGATGTTACTTGATATATGTAAGATACCATATGGGAAACATGAATTAAATATATTCGATAATATAATAAAAAATAAGTTTGATGATGGAGTGGATTTAGTTATTTATTTAAGAAATAGCATAGTTCATCCAAGCAGAAAGACTCATAGAGCTGTGTTAGAAGTTGAAGATATTTGGAATATAATTTCAATAGGAACGAGATATATTGAGCTTATTTTACTTTTTATTTTGGGCTACAGAGGAGAATACTCCAATAGATTGGTAGAAAGATGTTATGGTGAAGTTGAAGTTGTACCTTGGAGCTAGATTTTTATATTTATTTTAAAATATATATTGACAGATATTACCTTATACTATAGAATCAATATCATAATAACAATTCAAAACAACATTAAATGCTAAGAAAAGAAATAGTAAAAGTAATTAATCTTAAACAGAGAGTTTCCGATTGGTGAGAGGAGCAATAGATTTTACTTTGAACACATCTTTGAGCAGGACTCTGAAAGAGTAGAAATACTTTATTAGGAGCTTTCCGGAAACCTTGCACCCGTTATAGTGCTAGAGTATAATTATTTTATTGTACTTAAAGAGGTTAGTGTCGTGAGGCATTAATGAACAGAGGTGGAACCACGAGAGTCAACTCCCGTCCTCTAGCAGAAGCTAGAGACGGGAGTTTTTTAATATAATTTTTTAAGCGCGCAGAGAATTATATTGCAAACAGATACATTTTTTGAAAATAATCAAAATATTTAAAAATTTAAAAATTAAGGGAGAATATTATGAAAAATATATTAAAAAAATTAGGAATATTTACAATTATGTTAGGTTTATTAGGTGGAATAGTAGGTTGTTCAAATACAGATAATGAAAAGGATAAGAATACTTCAAAGGAATCTAAAAAAGAAGTAGTTGTAGGATTTGATAATACATTTGTACCAATGGGATTTTTGGATGAAAAGGGAGATACAGTAGGATTTGATGTAGATTTAGCTAAAGAAACATTTAAGAGACTTGGAATGGAAGTTAAGTTCCAACCTATAGATTGGTCAATGAAGGAAACCGAACTAAATGATTCAAAAACTGTAGATGTATTATGGAATGGATATTCTATAACAGATGAAAGAAAGAAAATAGTATCATATACAGAACCATATTTACAAAATAAGCAGATAATAGTTACTCTAAGTGATTCAAAGGTAAATTCAAAAGCTGATTTAAAAGATAAAGAAGTAGGAACTCAACAAGGTTCAACAGCACTTGATGCAGTGGAAAAAGATAAAGCTTTTATGAATAGCTTAAAAGGTGGAGCACCAGTTCTTTATGATACTTATGATAAAGCACTTAGAGATTTAGAGATAGGTAGAACTAGTGCAGTTGTTGGTGATGAAGTTTTAATTAGATACTATATGGGACAAAAAGGTGAAGATAAATATAAAGTATTAAAAGAAGATTTTGGGCTAGAAGATTATGTTGTAGCAACTTCTAAAGAAAATCCAGAACTTTGTAAGAAAATAAATGAAACATTAAAAGAAATGAAAAAAGATGGAACTTTTGACAAAATTTATGATAAGTGGTTTAAATAAAAGATAAGTTAGCTGTTAAGAAGGGGGCACTAAAGGCATGTTACAAGGTTTAGAGATAGTTATAGCAATGTTTTGTATAACATTGATAGTATCAATTCCATTGGGGATTGGAGTTGCATTTTTAAGATTATCAAAAAATAAATTAATAAGTGGTATTACACAATGTTATATATTGATAATGAGAGGTACACCTTTACTTTTACAAATGATAGTCATATTTTATGGGTTACCTCTTTTAGGAATTGTATTTGACAGATTTACAGCTGGAATAGTAGCTTTCTTCTTAAATTATGCAGCATATTTTGCAGAAATATTTAGAGGTGGAATACAGTCAATAGATAGAGGACAATACGAAGCTTCAAAAGTACTAGGATTTGATAAATTTACTATGTATAAGAGAATAATCTTTCCACAAGTTTTTAAAAGAATACTAGCACCTATTTCAAATGAAGTAATCACATTAGTAAAAGATACATCTTTAGTATATATATTAGGATTAAATGATATTTTAAGAATATCTCAAATAGCAATGAATAGAGAAGCAAGTTTATTACCACTATTTGAGGCAGGAGCAATATATCTTATATTTGTAGCTATACTTACTAAGGGATTTGAATTACTTGAAAAAAAATATTCTTATTACAGATAAAGTTACAATATTATAGGAGGAGGTTTTTATATGTTGAAAATCAAAAACTTAAATAAATCATTTAAAAAAAATAAAGTACTTAAAGATATTTCTTTTGAGTTAGAAGAAGGTCAGATTGGAGTTTTACTTGGCAAATCTGGTGCAGGAAAGACAACAATATTGAGATGTATAAATGGTCTTGAAGAATTTGATAGTGGAGAGATTATAATAGATAATGAGGTAATAAAAAGTAAGAAAGATATGTCAAAAATACGAGGAAAAATAGGTATGGTTTTTCAAAATTTTAATTTATTTCCTCATATGACAGTTCTTGAAAATATAACTGAATCCCCAGTTAATGTTTTTAAAGTTCCTAGAAAAGAGGCTGAGGAGAGGGCTAGAGAACTTTTAAAATTAGTTGATTTAGAAGATAAATTAAATTCATATCCATTTGAATTGTCAGGAGGACAGCAACAGAGAGTTGCAATAGCTAGGTCATGTGCATTAATGCCAAAAGTTCTTTGTTTTGATGAACCTACTTCTGCACTTGATATTGATACTATTCAAAGAGTAGTCAATATAATGAACAGACTTAAAGATAAAGGTATGACTATACTAATAATTACACATGATGTTGTTTTCTCGAATAATGTTGCAGATAAAATTATAAGTATAAAAGATGGTATAGTAGAAAATGTTCAAATAAAAGAAAAAACTGTTTAGGATTTTATAAATATCAATTAGGGTAGAATTTTATAAGATAAATAAGGGCGAGTAAAATCAAATACACTATGCCCTTTTATTATTCTAAAATTTAATCTAATAATGAATATTTAAATTATGTTAAATCTATAATGAAAGGAGCATTTATGTATTTAATGTAAATAAATTTTTATTTTGAAACATGGTAATTTTTTATGTTGAAAGCTTAGAATGATTGTGATATAAATTAGTTATAATATGAAAATTATGGGTATAACAATAAAAAATTAGAAAGGAACTTTTAATACAATGATTAAATTATATGGATATACAAAATGTTCTACTGTCAAAAAAGCAAAAAATTGGCTTAAGGAAAATGATTTAGAATTTGAAGATATAGACATGGTTCAAAATCCTCCTAGTAAAGATGAATTAGATTTAATTTATAAGACTAGTGGATATGATATAAAGAAATTTTTTAATACAAGTGGTATGAAATATAGAGAACTGGGGCTTAAAGATGTTGTAAAGTCTGAATCTGATGATAAACTTTTAGAAATATTAGTAAGTGATGGTATGCTTATTAAAAGGCCATTACTTTTTGATGGTAAAAATGTACTGCTAGGATTTAAAGAAGATGCATGGAAAAGTACTTTGATAAAAGAAGATTAAAAGTAGGTAGGTGTATTGATTAAAATTATTAATTAATACACCTATAAATTTATATATCAAATCTAATTTTGATATATATAAATTAGCAAATTCAAGTCAAAGAAATTTTATATCGATAAACATATTAC
>NZ_JAGWCV010000074.1:0-12494 GCF_020657735.1 Clostridioides sp. ZZV15-6383
CTCAATAATTTGACTTAATAACCTTACAGAATCATCTTTTGGAATCATATAATCAATATTTAGTGGTAATTTAAATTGATAATTATCACCATAAGTAGTATAATCAATTTGTATAGTATTTTGTTTTGACATACAATTATTATACAAGAATCCCAGGCTCTTTTGAACTTGGGATTTATTTTTTTTATACAAAAAAGGGCGTAGCACTATTTTTTAGTGCGACAGCCCCTTATTTATCTTTATTTTGCCTTGAAACCATTAAATTTTTCAGTGCTTTTTCTAGACCTTTTACAGTCAGTGGAAACATATTAAATTCACTTTGTATCAATCTTTGAGTCTGATACCAATAGCCAATTGAATCCCATCCACCTCTCAATTCTGGATTCAGCCATATAATCTTACTGTACTTTCTTTTGAATCTTTTAAGCCACTCTATACCAGGTGTGTAATTATATGGGCTTCGGTAATTACCACCAATATAAAGTAGCTCAGAAGGTGACATAGAAGCATCTCCAACAATTATAACTTTATAGTTTTTATCTATATTTTTTAATATCCATTCAGTATCAATAGATTTACTTAACCAACATTCGGGTGTTGTAAATAATCTATCATAAAGACAGTTATGAAAATAATATACTTTTACATCTTTAAAATGATTTGATTTACTTACAGACTGAAATAATGTATTACATAAAGTACTATACCCTCTCATTGAACCACCTGAATCCATAAGTAGTAAAAGTTTTACTGTATTTTTTCTGGGCTTCTCAAAAAACAGTTTTAAATACCCTGCATTATTACAAGTCTCTTCAATAGTCTTATCCAAATCAAGCTCTGTCTTTGGAGCATCTATTCTAGTAGAAAATTGACGTAGTCTTTTTAATGCAACTTGAAATTGTCGCATATTTAGAACTTCATCATCTCTAAAATCTCTGTACTTTCTTTCTCCTGCAACCTCAAGAACAGCTCTACCATAAGTTGAATTTCCTCCTATACGTATACCAGTTTGTCCCTTTCCTGAATGTCTTAATTCAGAAGTACCTCCTGTACCTATCCAATAATTGCCTCCATTATGTGGAGAATCTTGTTCTTTTATACGCTCCTCCAATTTAGCTCTTAATTCATCAAGATTTATATTTGGATTTTGTTCTAATCTTTCAAACTCTTCTAAATCTATATCTGTTTTTTTAAGCCAATTCATAATCTCTTCTGGAATTTCTTCTTGATGTTCTATACCTTTAAAATACTCTAAAAACACTGCATCAAACTTATCAAAATCACTTTCACTTTTTATCAAAATCATTCTGCAAAGGTAGTAAAAATTCGAAAAATTTGAATAGCAAAGTCCTTTATCCAATGCTTCAATTAAAGTCATCCACTCATTTAAAGATACATCTAATCCTCTTGCCCTCAATAAATAAAAAAATTTAATAAACATAATTATCCAGCTCCTATTAACTATAAACGTCTTTGCATAGATTCAATATCCTCATTATTTTTAAGCAATATTCCTACAAAAGGAACTTCTTTCTCTATTTTTTCAATAGGAATTCCACTCAGAGTTAATGCTTGTATCCAGTCTATTAATTCTGATGTACTAGGTTTCTTTTGTATCTCCTTTAAGCTTCTAATCCAATAAAAAGTAGTCATTACTTGTTCCAACAGATGTTCTTCTACTTTATCAAAATGTACTTTGACTATTGCCTCCATCATATCTCTGTCAGGAAATTCTATATAATGAAATATACATCTTCTTAAAAAGGCATCTGGAAGTTCTTTTTCTGCATTTGAAGTTATAATAACTATTGGTCTTTGTTTAGCTCTTACAGTTTCTTTTGTTTCATTTATATAAAACTCCATTTTATCTAATTCCCAAAGCAAGTCATTTGGAAATTCTAAGTCTGCTTTATCTATCTCATCTATTAAAAGAATTACTTGTTGCTTTGAACTAAAAGCCTCTCCCAGTTTACCATATTTTATGTACTTACTAATATCATCTACACCTTCTCCTCCAAATTGACTATCATAAAGTCTTTGGACAGTATCATATACGTAAAGCCCATCTTGTGCTTTTGTGGTTGATTTTATGTTCCAAATTACTAAATCTTTTTGTAACTCATTTGAAATTGCTTGTGCTAGCATAGTTTTACCTGTTCCAGGTTCACCCTTAATTAAAAGTGGCTTTTCAAGAGCAATAGCAACATTAACTGATGCCATTAATTCTGGTGATACTACATAATCACTACTTCCTCTAAAATTAGATATCTCTTTTTTTATCATGAATTCTACTCCTTTTAAACAGTATTTTCTAAATGTATATAGACTCTATTACTGTTTTTTATATAAAAATAATAATACAATACATTTGTATAGCATTATTCTAAAATTCTATATCTAAATAAAATTACCTCTAAAATATTTAAATTTTATCTTTATTTGTCATAATTAAATGAAATATATATTTAAAAAACAATAAAAGATAACTTCTTACACAAAATTTAGATTATAAAAACTTACTTTAATCAAAATCATCATTTTTTTCATTTTAGATTATATATGAACATAATGTAATTAATTTTCATTATTTTAATCATAAATATAAAGTCTTCATGTATTTATAATTTCATGTTAATCATACTATATTAATACTGCTTTTTATTGTATAATAAGCTATAAATATTAACTTGAACTTAAATTTAAGTATATCTAAATTTAACAAATATAAGAAAGGTTGTGTTATTTTGCAAGATAAAAAAATTTATTTAAATATTGTACTTACTGTGGTTGTTTCATATATCTTGATTAAAGTTATTGATAATTACAAATATTTCTTTGGAATAGTAAGTCTATTAATGTCATTACTAACACCATTTATAATAGCATTTGTATTAGCATATATATTCAACCCACTAGTAAAGTTTTTAGAAAGTAAACTAAATTTTAAGAGAATGTATTCATTACTCCTTACTTATGGAGTACTCATAATTATACTAATTTCCTTTATATTATTTACAGTTCCATCAATAGTAAGTAGTTTAGCTGATTTAGTCGCTCAAGTTCCTACATATATAGATAAAACAGAGCAGTTCTTATTTGATTTAGGCAAAAGTTTACAATCAGTAGACCCTAATACATTAAAAGAATATGGTGACAAAATTATGAGTGTAATGCCTAAGTTTAGTAACTTGCTTATTGGTTCACTTGGCGGAATATTTAGTACTACATTCTCTGTTGGAAAATTTATAGTACAATTTCTTTTAGGTTTTATAATATGCTTCTACATATTATTAGAGAAAGAAAAGTTCTTATTATTTACAAAGAAGATAGTTTATATTTCCTTAGGTAAAAAGTATGGGGATTTTATAATAGAACTATGTCAGAGCTTGAATTTGAATATTGGTAAATACTTTACAGGTAAGATTCTAGATTCTTTTATAGTTGGATTACTTTCTGGAATTGGTCTTTACTTTTTAAAATCTGAATATGCACTATTATTTGGTACACTTATGGGTATTATGAATATGGTTCCATATTTTGGTCCAGTAATAGGTATGGCACCAGTTGTAATAATTAATTTATTCTCCAATCCAACAACTGCATTAACTTCTTTGATTTACTTAATAATAATTCAACAAGTTGAAGTTACATTTATAGAGCCAAAAATCGTAGGTGGACAACTAGGTCTTAGCCCATTTTTTACAATCTTAGCAGTTACTGTTGGAGGAGGTTTTTTTGGTATACCGGGTATGATTCTATCTGCTCCTGTTATGGGTGTTATAAAGATATATTTCTGTGAATTTGTAAATCGTAGACATGATAAAATACAAATGGAATAAAAATACAATTTAATTACGATTTTGTAATCAAAGGTTACAGCTGTGTAACTGTAATATTATTCTCTTTAATGGTAATATTTAATTATAGGAAACATACAATATTATTAAGTAATGAATCTTATATAATTAAATTCGAAAGAGGGTTTTAGTATGAAAAAAGCACTTATATCTTTATTAGTTTTATCTTGTTTGTTATTAACTGTACCAGTAAATGAATCTTCTTATGCTGATTCTCAAAAGAATGTTCCTGTAAGCCAAAATGTTAAATTGACTCAAGAACAAGCTAAAGAACTTTTAGTAAAATACAACAATAAAGTTGATTACATATATCAAGGAAATGCTAGCGATTTCGAAGCATTAAAAACTAAAAATCTTAATGGTTATGTATTTTTACCAGATGCAGATGGTGACATCGGTTACTTTGTAAATGAAAATACTTCTGAGATATATTACTTCCACCCAAGTGGATATCTTGAATTAGTTAATCAACAACAAAATAATAAATAACTAATAAAAAATGGATGCAAATTGATATAATTTTAGCATCCATTTTGTTTTTATTTTAAAGTTGTTTCTTTTTCTACACTTTAAGTATTTTTTTAATCCTGTGCTTGCTCTTTTATAAGTTTCTTTATATCTACAGCAGGCTCATCTTCCATTTTTATAACTTTCCCTTCCCATGTTCTAAGCATAACATAATCTGTTCCTTTTGATACAAGGTATTGTGGAAGTAATGGAGTCTTTCCTCCTCCTTTTGGAGCATTCACTATATATGTTGGTATAGCCATTCCTGATGTATATCCTCTTAAATACTCCATGATTTCAAGACCATCATCTACTGATGTATTGAAATGTTTTGTTCCCTTCACATGTTTACTTTGGAATATATAATAAGGTTTTACTCTTATTTTTAGTAATTCTTGATTTAAACATCTCATTACAAACTTATCATTATTTATACCATTCAACAATACTGCTTGATTTCCTAATGGAACTCCTGCATTTGCTAATTTTTCACAAGCTTCTTTAGATTCTTTGGTTATTTCCATTGGATGATTAAAATGAGTATTTATATATACAGGATGATATTTTTTTAGCATATTGCAAAATTCATCTGTAATCCTTTGTGGCATTGTAACAAGAGTTCTAGTACCTAATCTAACATAATCAACATGTGGTATCTCTTTAAGTTGACTAAGAATCCATTCTAAATAATCATCTTTTAATGTAAGTGCATCTCCACCAGTAACTAGTACATCTCTTATTTCTTCATTTTCTCTAATATAGTCTATAGATTCTTGGATAATAGCTTTTGACTTATGAGAATCTTGTTGACCAATATTTCTTCTTCTCTGACAGTGTCTACAATACATAGCACACTCATTTGTTACATTTATTATTAGTCTATCTGGGTATCTTCTAGTTATACATCCTGCTGGATTTGTATATTCTTCTCCCATTGGGTCCAAATCCTCTTGTTCATCTTCCAATTCTATATGTGTCGGTATAGACAGTAATTTTATTGGGTCACATATATCTTCTGGGTCTATCAGACTTAAATAATATGGAGATATTGCCCATCTAAATTGAGTACCAACCTCTTTTATATATTCTTTTTCTTTCTTAGTTAGAGTTATAATCTTTGATAAAGTATCTACATCTATTATTCTATTTGATAGTTGCCATTTGTAGTTATTCCAATCCTCTTCTGTTCCATTTAATATACTTAATATTTTCTGTTTTCGTTTATTTATTTCTTCTTCCTTTTCAAGTCCTCTGTTAATCGTTTTTCTAGCCTGAATATAATCATCAATTTTTGATTTTAGTTCAGCAGCTCTCTCTAAGGATATTCTAGTTTGTTCATTCATAATTTTTTGCTATCAAAATTAACTACTTATATTATTTGATAGCGTCCTCCTTTCTGATGTGTTTATATCATTCTGATAGGCAAATTTGATTTTGCCATATAGATTTTATAACAAATGAAATTGAATTAATTTTTGCATTTTTTTTATTATTCCACATATTTATGAATATTTTTCAACCTTCGTCAATAAATTACAATAAATTATGCATTTTTTTTAACAAATGATTAATTTTTTCTATTTTTAAGAATTATTTTACCATAAAACGATTATACTTTCAAGATTATTGAAGTTAAAATTTTAATAGAAAGTAAAGTATTTCATTAAATAATAAAAGCGGAGGTTTATTATAATAAATTTCTTCGCCTTTTTGTTTATTTAATTAAATCATAGTAAAATAACTCTAACTCTTAAGAAGTGACTTTATTATATTGAGCCCTTTTTCTAATTCTTCTATATCTTTTGGAGCTGTTACACAAATACGAATTGCTTTTGGCACTGTAGAGTTTCCCACTGAAAATCGTTCAGCACAATATACTTGAACGCCTAGATTTTTTGCAGACATTTCAAATGACTTTCCATCTAATTTAGTAAAAAAGGATGGTATAATTTCTATCATACCATCCTTTTTTATTTAATTTTTTACTCTTAATCCGTATACAAATCTACCTTACATTTATAGTGTCACTATTTTGAGAGTTATTACCATTATAATTTGCAACAACATAAATATCTAAATTTAAGTCTCCTTCAGGGATATTTATAGTATGCTCATTACCCTGTATATCACTTTGATATAAAGTAAATTCTCCATCTCCATTAGTATTATTTTTTATATATATACTGTAAGTACAATCCTTATGGGATACGCTACTCCAGTTAACTCTAATAACATTATTATCTCTATCAACATTAGCTGATATGTTTTCAACCTTCATATCTTGAATGTTGTCATTATTATTTGAATTTCCATTTCCATTAGTAATATTTATTACATTACTTGGCTTAGTTGTATCTGAATCTTTATTTCCTATAACATAAATATCAAAATCTACATTTTGATTCTCTTTTATTTCTACTTCTATAGTAGCATATACTTTTTTGGATTTACCTAAATCACTTTCATTTATAGTTATAGATTTAATTTTCTTAAATGATTCTCCTGACAATTTGTCTTTAAGATATATATCATAATTAAAGACATCTTTCATATAATCCCACTCAAGTTTAATAATAACTTTATTATTTACTATTTTATGTGAACCTACTAAGTTTTGTATATAGTCATTCGTTATAGTTTCTTTGACTACTTTTACTGTTATTATCTTAGATTTATCTCCACAAGTTATCCTTACTCTATCTTTACCTTCTCTAAGTCCTACTATGCCTCCATCATTACTTAGACTTATTGCTCTTTCTACAGGTAATTTTGAATCTACCAACTCATAATATATTTTTGGTGGCTCTAAACCAGGCGGAGAAGTTATTATATCTGGTTTTAATTTTTCATTTTGGTCAACTTCTATTTTTACATCATTTATGTTTATTCCATCAACTCTAGCTTGAATTCTAAATGTTCTCTCAACTTCTTTATTTCCACACTTAGCATATATTGTTGCCTTTCCAACTCCAACTGCGCTTACTTTATTTCCTTTGATTTTTAAAACATTTTCATTACTGCTCTTATAAATTGGCTTATATGATTTTTTAAACTTCTCATAATCAACCTCTATTGTACTTTCTATAGTAGCACTATCACCAACATGTTTTAAATCTCCATTAATCTCCATATCTAGTGATTCTACCTCTGGGTTTACTACTTTTATAGTAGCCTTTTTTAATACTCTTGAATTTTTCATGATACCCACAGAAGAATACCCAACCTTTAATGCTGTCATCTTATTTCCATCTATTTTTAAAGTTCCTGAATTATCCAATACATTAAACCAAATATTTGGCTCTTTAGCATATGAAGGAACCTTAATATATTCACCAGTAGACAAAGTAACTGTTTCATTTAATTTTACTACATATTTATCTATATCTTTAACATATTCCCCATCTACAATTTCAATTTCTACTCCTTTTACCATTGGTCTAAGTATTCCAAATTTAAAAAGGTAGTACTGCGCAACAAGCAATATAGGAATAGATATAATTATGGCAATTTTTCTGTATTTCTTATTTTCTACAAATCTCATCTATCCACTTCCTTTTAGCTCAATATATAATCATTTGTTTTGTAAGCAATCTACCTAAGTTAAATATTGGGATAAACTGGAAAATTATTATATTTCAGAATATCCCTATACTAATTATAAACCATAAATTTAAAATTTAAAACTAAAATTACTGTTAATTTCTTACTATTACAATAGTCTAATTTTAGTGAAATAACATTTGTCTTGTCACCTAAAAAGTTATATAATTAATTCAAAAGAAATTTATACTTATATTATATGAGGAGGATTTTGAATTGGAAATCAATTACAAAAAAAGAAATTTCAAAGTGTTTGCTAAAAGAAAAAATATTGAAATTTCTGTTCAAAGGTATCTTATTGATGCACTAAGTTACATGGCACTCGGTCTTTTTTCTTCCCTTTTAATTGGAACAATTTTTAATACATTAGGAGATAACTTCAATATTTCTCTTTTTACTGAAGTTATAAGTCCTCTTGCTAAACAAGTTACAGGTCCAGCTATAGCAGTGGCTATTGCATATGGGCTTCAGGCACCTCCTCTTGTACTATTTTCTTGTGCACTTGTTGGAGCTTGTGGTAATGAATTAGGAGGTCCTGTTGGAGCATTTGTTGCTACACTTTTTGCAGTAGAGATTGGAAAATTAGTTTCAAAAGAAACAAAAGTAGATATATTAGTTACACCTGCTGTAACAATACTAACTGGAGTACTTGTATCTGAATTTATTGGTCCAGCTGTCTCAGCATTTATGACTTCATTTGGAAACATAATAATGCAAGCTACAACTATGCAACCTATAATAATGGGAGCTCTAGTCTCTGCACTTGTTGGAATAGCTCTTACATTACCTATAAGTAGTGCAGCTATTTGTATGATGCTAAGTTTGGGTGGTCTTGCTGGTGGAGCAGCAACTGTAGGTTGTTGCTGTCAAATGATAGGTTTTGCTGTTATGAGCTTTAGAGAAAATGGAGTTGGTGGTCTTGTAGCACAAGGTCTTGGTACCTCTATGTTACAAGTCCCTAATATAATAAAAAATTGGAAAATTTGGATACCACCTACTGTAGCTTCAATATTGCTTGGACCATTATCTACAACAATATTTAAAATGGAGAATATTCCTATTGGTTCTGGTATGGGTACTTGTGGATTGGTTGGACAATTTGGAACGGTAACTGCTATGCAAAGTGCTGGAAAAGGAGGTATAGTTATGTGGATTGGTATACTTTTACTTAACTTTATACTTCCTGCTATTGTGACTTTGTTGATTTCAGAATTTATGAGAAAAAAAGGTTTAATAAAACCAGAAGATTTAAAACTAGATGTATAAATTAAAAACTACTCCTTTTACTTATATAAAAGTAAGGAGTAGTTTTTTTTATGAAAATTCCAACATTTTTTTTAATAACCAATCCATAGAGCCTTTTACTTCATTCCAAATCACTACATTTTCATCATAATAATATACAGCTTCTGCCTTTTCTTCTTCTGTAACAAATTCTCTACCAAAAGCATTTCGCCAGTCTAATAAATATAATCCAACATACTTATTTTTACTTCTGGCAACCTTAATAGAATCATTTGCTAAAAATACACTTTTATTTTTAAAGTAATAAAGAGCTTTACTGTACATCCATGTGGCAGATTTTTCTTCTTTATAAAGTTCAAACAATTTATTGACTGAAGTCCTATCATTTAATCTAATTAATATATTTAGCAATTTATATCTTATTCCTTGCTCATCACTAGGATTAATTTCTATTAAATATTCCAATACTTTTTTGGACTCTTTTAAATTATTAATACTTTCTAATTTCCTAGCAAGAGATTCAAGTGCTATCATATAGGCTCTGGTAGATAGACCTTTCCAAAATCCAAGTTCTTTATCTTCTTTAGTAATCATACTTTTTCCGATATTTACAGCTTCCTCCATATACCTAATTGATTCAATATCACTATTAGCATCTTGTGATAACTTAATATATCTTTTATACAATATTTTCTTTTTTTCTAAATCTAAATCTATAGACTTTGATTTAGAATTCGTCTCTTTTACCCAAAATTCCACATTGGAAATAGCTATAGTATCTTGATTTAAAAAGTCAATACTACAAACATCCTTTATCAAAGATGATTTATTATTTATAGTGTTTAAAGAAACACCTATTTGTTTTGAAAACTCTTTTTTTGTTATATGTAGTGGATGTTTCTTATTATATAAAAGATTTTGCTCTAAAACTATATTTAGTATAGCTGAAGACCATATATCAGCTCTAGAAGAATGAATTATCTCTTTATTATTATCTAAAAGGTTTTGCAAAATTTTAAAACTTATATCTTTGTATTCTTGATTTAAATTGGAGTTGCAAAATCTGTTTATCTTGTCCTTAATTTCTTCTATCTTGCTTGTCATGACTCCTCCTCCATATTTTACATATATAAAACTAGTGCTACAAACTCAAGATCTTCTTCTCCTATATTCTCTATAGAATGTTCTTCACCATCAGCTGTATACACTACATCACCCTCATTTACTTCTACAAATTTCCCATTATCAAATACTTTACCTTTTCCCTTTAGTATATAATACACTTCAAAATCTGTTGTATGGTCATGCACACCAATTGAACTTCCTGCTGGTAAAGCTATTCTTTTAAACAGTCTTCCTTTTCCTTTAAGCTCTTCAGTTTGTATTATGTTTTCAAGCTTAACCTTTCCAATACCACCATTTAAATTTTCTTTTACTTCTACTTGTAATTCGGATTTCTTTCTTATCATAGCTCATCTCACCTGCCAAACAATCAATCTAACTACTAAATTGGCATATCCTTTCCATAATATGTTTGTATTTTAATATAATAATAACATATATTATCATAAAAAAATATTACTGAATATACAAAAATGATACTATTTTTACATATACTTCGACTTAATTAAAATATCTCACAAGTTGACGTCTCTATGAAAAAAACATATACTCATATAGTATGGTAAAATTTTGTTAAATTATTTATCTGGAGGTTCTCGACATATGTCAGTTTTAAAAACTCAAGAAAAACTTAAACAACCTAAAGATTTATATTTCTGCTGTTCAATATTTACCTTTGTGGGACTTGCATACTATGGTATGAAATTGGTATTATTATTGTTTTTAGCTGAACAAGCGTCTAAAGGTGGTTTAGGATTAACGCCAGCAGAATCTGCATCAATGCTTGCATCTTTTTTAGCATGGACTTATTTTTCTCCAGTTATTGGCGGATGGGTCAGTGATAGATTTCTAGGTCCTAAAAACTGTATCATACTTGGAATGATAATGGTTTCAATTGGTTATTTTTTAGGATACACAGCAAATAGTAAAATGGATATAAACATTATGATATTCCTCTCTGGATTAGGAATAGGTTTTTATAAAGGAAACTTACACACTATGGTCGGAAATTTATATACAAATGATGACCCAAGAAAAGATGGAGCTTTCTCTATTACATATATGGCTACTAATCTAGGTACATTGTTTGGACCTTTAGTATGTGGTTTAGTTGCTAATGAATGGTTCGCTATGAAAAGTGGAACCTCTATAAGTATTTACGGATATAGATATGTATTCCTATTTTCATCAATTACTGTTCTAATAGGCTTATTATTCTTTATATTCGGTCACAAAAAGTTTTATAAATCCTTAAATAATGAATTCAGTAATGGAAGAGAATCTATAAAGAAATCACTAGAATATAAGAAGATACTAGCTTCAAAACCATTAACTTTAATTGAGAAAAAAAGAATAATAGTAATATTGGTATTAGCTTTCTTCACAGTATTTTTTTGGATAGCATATAACCAAGCTTCTATGTCTATTGCACTCTATACAAAGGAACACATAAATCTTACTGTTGGCAATTTTCAAATCCCTACTTCATGGATAGATTCATACAATGGTCTTCTTTGTGTCATTCTTGGACCTATATCTGCTCTAGTATGGGTAAAATTATCTCAAACTAAAAAAGGTGATTTAAGTGTCCCTAAAAAGATGAGTTTAGGTTTTATACTATTGGCTATAGCCTTTTTATTTATGATAGTAGCAGTTATACAGACAGGAACAGACCCTAATTCAATTCATAAGGCAAGTGTATTTTGGGTAGTTGGATTTTTAACATTCCAAAGTATAGGAGAAATTTGCTTTTCTCCAGTTGGATATGGCATGGTGAATAAACTTTCACCTGAAAAGTATATTTCATTCTTAATGGGTGTTTGGTTTTTAGGTAAATTTGCAGCAAATAAATTATCTGGTTATACTCAAGCTATTATAGACCAACTTGGTATGTTACAAGTATTCATAGTGATACCATCATTTTTATTGATATTTGGATTTATACTGCTTATAATGAATAAAAAATTAGTAGAATTATCAAATTAAAATTTTTTCTAAACTTAATAAAAGATATAATAAAAGGGGCTGTCTCAAAATTAGTATAATCCCCTTATAGTAGACATTTAAATAAAAGGCCATTATAATAGGTCTAAAAAGTGTATACTCTAAGGGGGTTTTTCTATGTCTAAAAAACACAAAAAATATAGCAAAGAACTTAAACTA
>NZ_JAGWCV010000075.1:0-12480 GCF_020657735.1 Clostridioides sp. ZZV15-6383
GCTTTGAGTATAAAAAAGCATTAAGTTGAAAGGAGTAGAATATGGATAGTGTTAATTTAAAAAGATATAATTGTGATATAAATATTGGATTAAATGACAAGCAACTTCAAAGTAGAATAGATGATAATTTAATTAATGTATTTGATAGTGGAAAAACTAAAACATATAAACAAATTTTTAAAGATAATATATTTACACTTTTTAATCTCATAAATATTGTCTTAGTCTGTCTATTAGTTTCAGTTGGTTCTTTTAAAAACACCTTATTTATATTTATTGCTGTAATTAATACTATTATAGGAGTAATTCAAGAAATAAGAGCTAAAAGATTATTGGACAATCTATCTGTTATAGTTTCAAATAAGGTATCTGTTATAAGGGAAAAAGAGAAAAAAGAGATTGATGTGCAAGACTTAGTATTAGATGATATTATGATTTTAAAAACAGGCAATCAAATTTGTGCAGATTCAAAAGTTCTAGATGGAAAATTAGAGGTAAATGAATCTCTGATTACAGGAGAATCTAATATTATTGTAAAAAATAAGGGTGACTTCTTATATTCTGGTAGTTTTGTAGTTTCTGGAGAAGCTTTTGTAAGAGTTGAAAATATAGGAAAAGATAATTATGCAAATAAGATAGCTAATGATGCCAAGACTTCTAAAAAACATAATTCTCAGCTTAGAAATTCATTAAATGCAATATTAAAAGTTGTTGGTATAATAATTATTCCTCTAGGGATTATATTATTTGCAAAGCAACATTTTGGAAATGGAGATTCTATAGCTACGTCTGTAGTAGGTACTGTGGCAGCTGTAAATGGTATGATACCAGAAGGTCTAACTCTACTTACAAGTATTGCTCTAGCTGTAGGAACTATAAAGCTTGCTAGTCATAAAACTTTAGTGCAAGAATTATACTGTGTAGAGACTCTTGCTAGAGTTGATACATTATGCCTTGATAAAACAGGCACAATTACAGAAGGTAAAATGCAAGTTGATGATGTGGTAATGTTGGAAGAAGTAGATATTAATGAAATAATGGGGAATATATGTAATTCTCTTAAAGATGATAATGCAACACTAAATGCAATAAGAGATAAATATAATATTTCAGATACATATAAAGTTAAGAATCTAATACCATTTTCGTCAGAAAGAAAATACAGTGGAGTTACCTTTGAAAACAGAGGTATATATTTACTAGGAGCATTTGAGTTTATATTTAGAGAAAAATATAAACAACTTAGAGCAGAGGTTGAAAGATATTCTAAAAAAGGAAATAGAGTAATAGTTTTAGCTCATAGTGATTCTTATATGGAAGATAACAATATACCCAAAGATATAAAACCACTAGCTTTTATATTGATATTGGACAAAATTAGAGATGAAGCTAAGGAGACTTTAGAATTCTTTTATAATGAAGGTGTAGATATAAAAATTATATCTGGGGATAATCCAATAACAGTAAGTGAGGTGGCTAGAAAAGCAGGTCTTAAAACAGCTAGTAATTTTATTGATGCAACAACACTTAAAGATGATAAAGATATATATGAGGCGGTTGATAAGTACAGCGTTTTTGGTAGAGTAAGTCCACAACAGAAAAAACAAATGATTTTAGCATTAAAAAAACAAAATCATACAGTAGCTATGACTGGAGATGGTGTAAATGATGTGTTAGCACTTAAAGAAGCTGATTGTAGTATCGCCATGGCATCTGGAAGTGACGTTACTAAAAATATTTCTAATTTAGTTTTGTTGGATTCAAACTTTGCATCAATGCCAAAAGTTGTTATGGAAGGAAGAAGGGTAATCAATAATATTCAAAGAGCATCTTCTTTGTTCTTAGTAAAGACAATTTTTTCATTCTTCTTGTCGCTGTTAACATTATTCTTCTTCAGTAGACAGTATCCATTTGTGCCTATACAATTGTCACTGATTGGTGCTGTAACAGTGGGTATACCATCATTCTTCTTAGCCCTTGAAGCAAATAAAAGTAGAATTTCAGGAAACTTTTTACTCAATATATTAAAAAATGCTTTACCAGGAGCACTATGTGTGACAGTAAATGTAATTATTGTTTACAATATAGTTGAATATTTAGGTTATAGTTCAAGTGTATTTTCTACAATGTGTGCTATATTAACTGGTATATGTGGTCTTTTGATATTAAGACAACAATGTCTACCATTTAATAAAGAAAGATTATTTTTAATTGTAAGTATGACTATTGCATTTGTTGTTGGAATTCTATTTTTAGGTGGATTATTCTCATTTGTAGCATTGAATAGAGAATTAATTCTCATAACTATGGCACTAGCAGTATTAATGCCAATTATGATAAAAGTTATGTTATTCGTGTTGGATGAGATATTAGAGACAATAGTTCCAGATTTAAATTAACTTTAAATTGATAATAAAAAAGAGCGGTTTTTATTGAACTGCTCTTTTTAGATGTGTTTAATTTTATGTAAGAATATGTATTTTTATTAATCAGCTATATATGAGCAACAGTAGTCAACAACTTCATTAACTTTTAAATCAAAACTTGAATCACTAGGAACATTAAATTTTTGACCTTTTTTATAAGTTATAAACTCATTGCTTCCAGGTAGTTTTACATCCATACTTCCAGCAAGCATTTCCATTATTTCTTCTTCTCTAGTAGAAAAAGTATATTCTCCTGGTAACATCAATCCTAAAGTTTTTCTTTCTCCATTAGGCAGTATTATTACTCTACTACTTACTTTACCATCAAAATAAACGTTTGCCTTTTTTACTGCAGTAACATTCTTAAATTTACTCATTAGATAAAACCTCCAAAATTATTTGTACATATATATTATATAAAAATAATGTAAAAATTGCTATATATTTACAAATAAAATTTAGTATTTCTAAAAAAAATTAATAAAAATAAAATAAGGAAATGTTTTTAGAATAATAAATGGTAAAAATTTCATAGAAATATTATATTGAATTGATAATTTTAGCAATATATAATAGGAGAGGAGTTTATGAGAATTGCCTTATGCTACACATTAAAAACATAAAGATAATGTATAATCTAAATGTATATTATACAACCTAAAGTTTATAGTTATAGAAAGAGGGGATAAAATTGTCAAAGAGAATATTGGTCATAGAAGACGATATAGATATCCAAAATATAATAAAAACATTTTTAGAAAATGCAGGTTATACTATTATAACAGCAAATGATGGTCTTGATGGGATTGAGAAGTTTAAAAAACAACAATTTGATTTGATTTTATTGGATATCTTGATGCCAAAGATAGATGGTTTTGTAGTTTGTGAAATGATAAGAAATGAATCTAATATTCCAATTATTATACTTACAGCGTTGGATGAAGAAACAGACCAAGTAAAAGGATTTGAATTAAAAGTGGATGATTATATTACAAAGCCCTTTTCTACAATTGTTCTTCTAAAAAGAGTAGAGGCAGTATTAAGAAGAATCGGTGACAAAGAAGAAAATCATGAGGATAGGAAATTTTTATTATATAGAGATATCAATATTGATGTTGAAGGATATAAAGTTTTTGTTAATGGTAAAAAGATTGAATTGACTGCTAGAGAATTTGAAGTTCTAAAGGAATTAATAGAACACAAGGGTCGTGTACTTACTAGAGAAAATTTAATAAATAGCCTGTGGAAATATGATTTTTTAGGAGATGAAAGGGTTGTAGATACACATATAAAAAATCTTAGAAAAAAACTTGATGTGGATTACATAGAAACAATAAGAGGGGTAGGATATAGGATTGATGTATTGGATTAAGAAAAGTCTAAATAGAAAAGTTTTTTTAAGTACAACCTTGATACTTATTTTGTCCTGTACGCTAATTTATATATTTATCATGATGTCAATGCCCAAAACATATAAATCATACATAACCGATGATATCAAAAAAAATCTTGATGAATTTGTTAAAGTTATTAAGAATACTAAATATGAGGATTCAGCACCTAAATTTTATGATTTTATAATTGAAAATAATGTGTCTATTGATTTAGTGAAAAATGGAAAATCAGTAAAAATACCATCTGATATAAAGTATGGTAAATTAGATGATGAAAATATTATATCAAATAAGAAGCAAAAAGCTATATTCAATGAAGATAATTTTTTATCTAAGTACTTAAATAATCAAATTTCGGGAAGTAGCTATGTAAATGCTATATCCACTGAGATTACATTTAAAGATAGTTCAGATATATATATTCTCTCTATCGTACCAAAATTGATGGTAGTTGATGAAGCTTCTATAATTTTATTAAAATTGATACCAGTAGTCGCAATAATGATTTTGATAATATCACTAGTTACTGCATTTATTTATTCCAGAGTAATTACAAAACCTGTTGTCAAGATAAGTAACACCTCAAAAAAAATTGCACAGATGAATTTAGATGTTAGATGTGATATAGAAAGTAATGATGAAATAGGTTCTCTTGCTTTAAGTTTAAATGAACTTGCACATAATTTATCAATTACACTTAATAATCTTGAACATGCAAATTCAAAGCTTCAAGAAGATATTAAAAAGGAAAGAAAGAATGAAATAAGTAGAAGAGCTTTTTTTGTAGCGGTATCTCATGAGCTAAAAACACCAATTACGATTATAAAAGGTCAACTTGAAGGCATGATATATAATATTGGCATGTATAAAGATAGAGATACTTATTTAAGACATTCACTTAAGGTAATGGAAAGCATGGAAGAAATGGTACGTGAAATTCTTGATATTTCTCGTATGGAGTCATCTGGATTTAAATTAAATACAGTAGAAATCAATATGAGTTCATTAATACAAAAATCAATACAAAACTACTTAATATTAGCAGAAAATAAGAATATACATATTATTAGTGATATAGAAAAAAATTTATACTCTTTTGTAGATATAAAATTGATGAAAAAAGCTATTTCTAATATTATTAACAACTCAATTAAGCACTCAAAAAACGGTGCTTTGGTAAATATAAAATTGTACAAGAATAATGAATGTGGAGTTTTTGAAGTTGAAAATTCAGATACATTTATAGAAGAATCTGAGATAGAAAATATTTTTAATCCTTTTTATCGTGTAGATAAGTCACGAAGTAGACAATCTGGTGGAAGTGGTTTAGGATTGTATATTATTAAAATTATATTTGATATGCACAAGGTCAAATATAAAATTGAAAATACATCAGTGGGTGTAAAATTTACAGCTATATTTCCTATCGCATTAAAAAATATATTGAAGTAAATATTTTATAAATAAAATAACCCTATACTAAAATTTTAAAGTTAAATTTTAGTGTAGGGTTATTTTGAGTATAAACATGTATTTAAAAAGTATTTAGGTACCATATAAAAAACAAGGCAAGAACATATTAACTACATACTTCATTTATATAATAAAAAATGTAATAAGAAACTAAAAATATGAAAGGTGAGTGAAATATGAAAATCGATGTTAAAAATTTAAATATGACTTATAAAGCAGGAAAGGAAGCGCTAAAAAATATAAATATAAGCCTTGAAAGTCCAAATTTTATAGGTTTATTGGGTCCAAATGGAGCAGGAAAAAGCACTTTAATGAAGCTACTAACTTCAAGAATATTACAAACATCAGGTCAGATTTTAGTAAATGGTAAATCTCTTCAGCAGTGTGAGACAGAGTTAAAAAGTAAATTGGGATATTTACCACAAGAATTTGGTTTATATGATGAACTAACAGTATATCAATTTCTTGAATATATGTCAGTTTTAAAAGGTATTAATAAAAACACAAAAAAGATAATAGAAGAAGTTATTAATCAGACCAATTTATCAGAAAAAAGAAACTCAAAAATTAAAACCCTTTCAGGAGGACAAAAACAGAGAGTAGGTATAGCCCAAGCAATAATGGGAAATCCAGGACTATTAATACTGGATGAACCTACAGTTGGATTAGACCCTGAAGAGAGAATAAACTTCCGTAACTTATTTTCAAAAAATTCAAGAGATAAAATTGTAATATTGTCAACACATATTATAGAGGATGTCCAGTCAGTATGTAATAGACTAATCGTGATAAATAAAGGAAATGTATTGTTTGATGGAAGCTCAGAACAGTTAATTAAAAAAGCACAAGGACATGTTGGTATTTATGAAGATAAAAATGGAAAAATACATAGTGATAAAAAAAGTAAATTTAAAGTTACATCAAGTATTCTTACCACAACAGGAACTTCATATCGTATTGTAAGTCATAAACTTCCAGATTTTGCAATGTCTGTAGAACCATCCCTAGAGGATGCATATATGTTTTTAATATCTGAGGAGGAGATAAAGTAATGCAATCAATTAAATTTATCAAAGATGAGATAAAGAGGCTTTTTAGTTCAAAGATTACATGGACTTTCATATTAGTAATAGCATTGATACCAGGTTTATCAATAATAATGTATGAAATGCCTGAATTATTACTACAAAGTAATTTAGGACAAGAGCTTAGTTTGAGTGTACCTGTTTTACTTAATCCAGCAAAACTAGGGGCTTTAATAGGCGCAGTCTTATTTTCTATGTTTACAATATATGAGATGGATAATGTCTACAGAAGCAAAACTAATGGGATTATAGAAACTATCATGGATGCCAAAATTTTAAATCTAGCTAGGGTAATTTCTATTTTTGTATCAGCTATAGTATCTGTAATAATTTCAATGATTATCTGTCTACCATACTCTATCATTAAGATGAGTGAGGATTTTAGTTTAAATATTTATCTGATAAATTACTTAGTTTTAATGTTACCAGCTATATTATTTGGTATTTTACTTTCAGCTGGATTTTACTCTATAACAAGACGTATTGATTTAAGTATAATTATGTTACTTATACTAATATTTTTATCTATAAATGTAAAAGGTAGTTATCTTATTGATTGGGTACAGACAAAGGTCACTATTTACTCCTCTAGCTTTGGAAATGCTTTGCAATTAAGAGCTTTATATTGGAATAGACTGCTTTGGAGTTTCGTGTCAATATCAACTTATTTAATGGGTATAATATGTACAAGAAAATATGAAAAAAATATCTTTTCATCTATGATGTTTAATATTAAGAAAATATCAATATCAATTTTAACTGTAGTATTAATTGCTAGTTCTTATAGTATATATGCATTAGAACCGTATTATGATGATAGCCCTCCAACTAAAATGGAGAATGTAGTAGATAAGAAATCTGGTTCAGGTGTAGTTATGGCTACTAAAGAAGATGGAAAGTTAAATAAGGATATAAAATTAATTGATTCAAGTCTTGATATAAAAATAAATCCTAAGAAGGCAAGCTTGGATGGGAAAATAGAATATACTATGGAAAATAATAGTGGTAAAGAACAAAATTTGAAATTTGATTTAAATCCTGGATACAATGTTAAAGATATCAAGATAAATGGCAAAAAAGCTAAATTTGATATCTCTAAAAAGAAGCAACCAGAAGGGCGAATTAGTTTAGATACGACTAAAGAAAAAAATCTTAAAATTGAAATTGAGTATGGAGGTAAATTAATAAATAATCAATTGCTCGAAGAAATTCTTTCAGGAGATATAATAAGTGAAGAGAATATTAAGATAGTTGGTAGCTCAATATACCCAGAGCCTAAAATTGATGTTATGAATACAATGGAATCAATGATTCACGGTAACATCACTTTACCTACAGGTATAACACCTGTAATAAGTGGAATCAGTACAGAAAAGCTAAAAGTTGATAAAAAGAATAATGAATGTACATGGAAATTCAATACACAAGGAACTAGATTAACTATAATAGCTGCAGACTATGTAAAAAAAGATATACAAGCAGGTGGGATTAAGGTACAGTTTTATTATAATAGAAAGAATGAAGATAAGATAAACAAAATGAATGCAGAGAAAATTATAAAAGATTCTATTGCTTTTTATACGAAGCAATATGGAGAATTAGAGCCTTATAAAGTTATTCCACTTAAGTTAGTAGAAGGGGGAGCTACATCAAGCATTGGGACTGGAGGAAAAGCATATGAGAATATAAGTTATATGGATGAAAGTATTTTCAACCCAGGTGTATTTGAAAATAGTATAGGAGAAGGTGGTAATGGGGTTGAAGTTTTGGCACATGAAATATGTCATCAATGGTGGGGAATTATAGTACAAGTTGACCCAATGATATCACCTTGGTCATCAGAAGGTATAACAAATTATGCGACTAATAAGTTTATGGAGTATGAATATGGAAAAGAGTATAGTAAAAAAACCATAGACAATTGGAAAAAAGAAAATGATAAACTTAAGAGAAATTTCTATATGAATAATCCACAGTATCTAGAAAAGTTACCTGAGAACTATGTATTCAATATTTTATCACCTAATTCTATGAGACTTCTTTACAACAAAATGCCACTACAACTTTTAAAGGCGGAGGAGATTTTAGGTCAAGATAAATTTGAAACTATTCTCAAAAGTTTATATGATAAATACAAGTACAATGTATTAAAATATGATGATTTCTTAAAAGCTTGTAATCTTACAGGGGAGGAATTGAATCTTGAATAATTTAAAAATAATGAAATATGAAATGAAGAGACTATTATTTTCTAAGGTATATTTAGTTTTACTATTAATAACAGGATGGTTCTCCTACAATGTTCTTAAGACAAAAACAATCTATGGTTTAAATGATACAGCACCATTTTCAGAGTGGAGCTATTCAAGTTTTTTACTTGATGTAAATCCATTTTTACTAGTTATAGTTCTTATGTTTTGTACATATATATTTTCAAAAAAAGAAGAAGCAGTAAGGACAATTACTATGACAACTAAGATAAAGCCTACAACATATTTTTGCTTAAAAAGTATTACAATAACAGTTGCATATCTTCTAACAGTTGCAATTGTAATTGCGATAAGTTTTATTTTTTACAATAGAGTATTTCAATTCAATAACTTTGGTCAGTTTGTACAGCCTATATTTCTTATTTTAATACCATCTGTATTATTTGTATTAGGGATTGGCATGTTTATTGGTAATATAAATGGAAATTTACTATATATTTTTATTCCAATAATATTCCTTATAACAAATTCTGGTGCACTATCTATTATATCTGGTAAGAGTCTAGTAAACTCTATACTGGAGAGTAAAGTTGCAGATATGATGGGGAATCTTGCATTTAATATTCCACAGGGATTTGTAATCAGTAGAATATCACTTGGAGTGATAGGTATACTCTTAATAGTTAGTGTATGTAAAGCATACAGCAAAAGTAAAAATAAAGTTTAAAAATGCTTACAAAGAAAAAATTGATTAGTTCTATAAAATCATAATTATTTTTTTAATATTCGGATGTATATAGATAATCTAAGATGTGAACAGGGGATTATATTAAGGGAAATATGATATAATTACTAAAGTTATAAATAGACTAAAGAAAAAGAGTATATTTTAACCTATAGTTTTTTAGGTTTAAAATATACTCTTTTACTAATTATAGTTATGTAAATTAAACAGATTATATAAACAAATTCTATATAATCAAAATTTTTATTATAATTCTATATTAGGTTCTTCAATTAATTTTCCACATACATATCTATGAATGATATTCCTATCATCACCAACATATATAAATCTTTCAAGTCTTTCAAGTATAGAATAATTGGCATGATTTAAATCTGAATCATCAATAATCAATGCATCAAAATCATACTCTTCTTCAAAGCTACCAACTTTTCCAAAGAAACTTCCACCACTTTTGGTTGCAATATAAAAAGCTTCAGACAAAGATAGGAAATTACACTTCTTACCAGAATTCACCCAATATAATTTAGATAATTGTATTGCAGATACCATTGCTTTAAATATTGATAATGTATGTCCACCACTTATATCTGAACCAAGCGCTAATCTAATATTATTATCAATTAATTTTCTGATAGGCATAGCACCACTACCAACATTAAAGTTAGAAGCTGGGCAGTGAACTGCCATAACATTATTTTCTCTCATTAAATCTATTTCTTCCTGAGAACAATGAACACAATGAGCCATTAGAGTAGGAGTTTGACCAAATAAATTATATCTATTATAGGCATCTCCATAAAATTTAGATTCGGGTTCTAAAGTTTTAACCCATTCAATTTCATCATGATTTTCAGATAAGTGTGATTGTATAGGAATATTATATTTTAAACATAAATCTCCTAAACCTTTTAAAAGTTCACTTGTACAACTTGGGATAAATCTAGGAGTTATGATTGGTTTTACAATAGAATCTGTATCACTATATTTGTTTATAATTTCTTCTGTATCAGTAATAGAATCATAAGTGTTTTCCAACAAAGTGTCAGGGCAATTCATATTCATATTTACTTTACCAACATATGCTCCAAGACCAACTTCTTTGAATATATCCACAAGTTTCATAGAAGCTTCTTTATGTACTGTTGCAAATACTGCTATTCTTGTAGTTCCAGATTTCCAAACTTCTTTTACAAATTTTTTATACATTTTCGTTGCATATTCTATATCTTCATAATTTGACTCTTCTGGAAATGTATAAGTTTCAAGCCATGGCAAAAGTTCTTTATCCATAGCCATTCCAAGATTTTTAAATTGAGAGGCGTGGCAATGAAGGTCATTCATACCAGGTATTATAAGTTTATCAGTGTAATTTACTATTTCTAGATTTTTATATTCTTTAGGTATTTCTTTAAAGATTCCTTTTACCTTGCCTTTTTCCAGTATAATGTAACTATTTTCAAATACTGTGAAAGTGTCTGAAGTTTTTGTGAAAATTATATTTCCTTTTAGTGCTTTTAACATATAAGTCTCCTTAGTTTTAGATTTGTTAATTTTAGTATATGTAAGTTATCTTTTGGTTTTATAAATTAAAATTTTACCATATGTATTATATCAAATCTGACTAATAAATACTATTAGATAATAGTATTTATTAGTAAAGTGTAGTTGTTTAGTAGTATTTATTATTATCTATAACTGACATTTAAGAAAAATATGATATTGACTGACATTGAACTGATATAAAACTGAACATTATTTAAAGAGAACATTACTTATATTCTCACATGCTTCCTTATTCATTTTATCTAAAATGTGAGAATGGCTATTCATAGTTATTTTTATATCAGTATGTTCTAATTTAAAAAAAATTGTTTTTATGTTGGCTTCAGCTAGAAATATAATAAAGAAGTTAAAAGAAGTGTTGAATTTATGGGCAATTACACAGGAAGAATATAATAAGCATTTACAAACACGTAGGTGCTATTCAATTTATAAATTATTCTATTTTTATTTTATAGTATAAATTTTATGATATAATAAAAATATAGAAGTTTTGCAGTGACCGGTATTTATGCTAAAGTATGCTTTAACAGTTGAAATATAAGGTCTTGAGAATGTTTGAGAACTATTATCAATTGCACTATTGCTCGCTCACTGCAAATTTAAGAGAGTTGTATGTGTATAAGTATTGGAAATGCTCAATTTATTTTGAGGGTTTTATATTAACTATGTGGTATGTAAATTTCTTTTATTACAGCATTTTCAACATTTTGTACAAAGGTTTTATATTAACTATGTGGTATGTAAATGATACAGCATTTGCTATATCCTTGAGTGAATCATCATGTTTTATATTAACTATGTGGTATGTAAATAAGGCAAACTAAAAGGAAATTTATTTTTTATATTTTGGTTTTATATTAACTATGTGGTATGTAAATTTAATAAAGCTATTGATATAGCTATAAAAATATTAAGGTTTTATATTAACTATGTGGTATGTAAATCTAGATATGAATATTTAGAGGATTATTCGTACTTTCTGTTTTATATTAACTATGTTATATAAAATATTATAAGCCATATCAAACATAAAATTTATATGTTATAGGTGAAGGAATATGCAATAAGATAAGCTTTATGAATAAAGAAAAATATAATATTCTAAAAGGGAATGATAGATTTTACACACTTTATAAAAAGTGTTAGATTTTATCAATGGATAGATTAGAAGGTAGCAATTAATTAGTTGTTACCTTCTTTTTTACTTGAAGTACTAATTCTATTAGCGTTTAATTATAAGTAGCTTATATAACAATATATCTCCTTCTAATTAAATAATAGGATACCAGTGTTATAATGGATACTAGTATCATAGCTATCATTGCAATATATGAACTTTTTATTAATAAACCCATCATTATGTATTCTAAACCTATCAAATAGTGGTAAAATATTTCTAGTTTCATGGTTTTTTCTCTATCTATATTTCCATATTTTAATTCTAATTTATTGAGATATTTTTCACTACAATAATTAGTTTTGTGTTTAATAAAATATCTTATTGTAGTACCTACTATGTTTCCTATTGCAATAAGTATAAGTAAAATATTCCAAGAATTCGTATAGTATCCTCTCCTTTAC
>NZ_JAGWCV010000076.1:0-11953 GCF_020657735.1 Clostridioides sp. ZZV15-6383
CCTAGTTGTAATGAAACTCACGATAGAGATATAAATGCAAGTATAAATATATTAAAAGAAGGATTAAGACTAATAACGATTCAAAATAAATAACTTATGTAAGAACCGTAGGAACTATGGGGATAGCTTGTGGAGAATTAGTAAGACATATTTTAATATGCAAAATTCTGTGAAGCAGGAACCCTGTGACTTTAGTCATGGGAGGTTCAGGATAGTGGTAGTTATGTAGCAAATCATTGGCATAATTCATTAGAAATAATTTATATAACTTCTGGTGATTTACAAATTAACATGGAGGGCTACACTTATAATTTAAAAGCTAATGAGTGTATGTTCATTAATTCTGGAGTTATTCATTCAACTAGATGTACTTATGAGAATACCTCTATACTATTGCAAGTACCATTATCTTTTTTAAATAAATACATTCCTGATTTTAAAAATTGCTATTTTGACTTTAGGGTCAATGTTAATGACAATAACTATAAAAAAAATTCAAATAAAGTTAAACTCATATTAGAAAACATGAGAGAAATCAAACTTAGTTCTCCTCCAGCAGCTAATCTACGTTTTACGAGTTTATTATTTGAACTTTTATTTGAATTATATACAAACTTTAAAATAGCTGTAGGTAATAAAAATATGAAAAAGACAGCACTTGACTTATCAAAATTTGAGCCAGTTTTAGAATATACAAAGATTAATTACAAGACTCCTATTTCTATTAACAAAATTGCTAAGGTAGCACACTTACAACCAGAATATTTTTGTAGAAAATTTAAACAGTATATGGGGCAGACTTACTTAGAATATTTAAATGATGTACGTATTTCTCATATTTATAAAGACTTAATTAACACAAATGATACCTTGTGTAGTATATTAGAAGCCCATGGATTTACTAATACAAAATTATTTTACAGAATTTTTAAGGAAAAATTTAAGTGTACTCCTAAACATATAAGAAAAAAAAATGTATCTAAAATATGAGATTATATGTTATTTATCTTTGTAATTAAAAAAGGAGTTGCTCTTAAAACTTGATTAGAAAAAATCAAATTTGAGACAACCCCTTTTTGTATAATAATTTATTTTTTATAAACTTTCTTCTTAACTTTATTTTATAAAAAGGAAGTTAAATTAATGTGTTAATCTTTATATATCTTTTAATGCTGTCAAATTTATACTTAATATTATCATAGGAACAATTATATAAATAAAAGCTGTTGCTGATGACACTATCCCAGAATCATTTACTAAAAGAGTTACAAAACATCCTACTATTGATGCTATAAATCCTTTAAATATAAGTGGATATTCATCAATCAATTGCTTAAAGTATCTAATCTGATTAATCATAAGAACTAAGATTACCCCTATTCCAGTTAATAGTATATTTACCCATGCACTCGTTTGAGCTAGCTTCAAGTTCATCTCTATCTTTCTACTAAATGTTTGTATTATTTCTCCTGGTCCATTAAAGTAAATTTCTTTTACAAACATACCTAAATGTGAGTTGCTTCCTGAAATCATATCTATAGCTACAAAAACTCCTAGGACAAGTAAAACTGCTATACCTAATAATACAACTTTTTTGAAGTCTATCTTTACATTATATATTAATAATATGAATAGTAAAAATGCAACACATTCAGAAATAGCACTTCCAACATTTGCCCCCATAATTGGAGATGCACTCGTAATTAAAATAACTAAAGAAAAGATTATTACAGACCATTTTGGTACGTTTTTATATGTAAGTAAAATTGCAAATGTAAATATTGCACTACCTATTGCCACACCCTGATACTCATTTCCTACTCCATAATATCTGGCTCCAATTATACAGTCATAACTCATGACATTACTTTTCATTAAATATGAACCAAATCCAGAATCAATAACCAGAATCAATATAGTTAATCCAGTGAAAAATAGCATATTTTTTAAATCATTCTTTATTAAAACTTTACTTATTAAATATATAGTAAGTGTTATTATAATCATTCCTAAAGATATTGCTAATGGTGTTTTGAAATTCATTATTGGAGTTATCATAAATGATAATGGCATTACTATTCCTATTTTCAAAAGCTCCTTTAGTATAAAAAATGTTGTTTCTCTATGATTTTTTGATATATGCTTTCTAAGTAGAATTGCAATCATAGCAACTATCCATGATAAGAAAACTATACTTACAAAACCATTTAGTATTGTAGACCTTATGCTTGAGATAGATACTATCTTTTGATATTCATCCATCAAATATTCTTTATTATCATCTCTGTTAATAAGTTCATATTTTTTTCCAACCATATTTTGATTTTTTATATCAAAGTTTTGTAATATCTCAACTCCAACATCTAGGTTCGTTACAATCCCCTCTCTTCTAGTAGTTGAAGATGACAACAGACCTTTTCCATTCCCATTTAATTTTATTATTGGAGAAAGTCTTCTTTTATTTTTATAATCTAAATCACTTGGAAATGCACTTGATATATAAACAGTGTCATTTTCTCCAACCATAGAAAATAAATTTTTTAAGTATACATCTATATTTTTTTCTATCTTATCTTTCATACTCTCATATGTTTTTTCATTTAAGTTCGGCTTATATAAGTCTAATCTATATGTATCTCCAATCTCTATAAAAACTACATCATTGTTTTTGTAAGATTCTTTAGTTTCTACAATCAGTTTATTATAATCAGTTGATATTCCATAAGGCATAGATAAGTCTTTTTTATTTATATTATCTACATTTCCATTAGGGATTCTTCCATATTCATCCATTGCAGTTAGGCATAAGTTTCTATTTTTAATAAGTTGCCCATTTTCAATTATATCTGAATTTCCCAACACAGATGCTTTTAGACCATTATCAGATAAACTTTGTCCTAATGACCCTAGTACAGAGCCATACTCCCCAAAGTTTAAATTTTCATTTATAGACTTATTTATAGTTAAATTATTTATACCTTTTGCACTTTTTCCTGTTGCCGATTCAAAATTTATATTTTTATCCTTACTTGAGCCTTCAAAATTAATATCTTCTTCATTAGCTACATTAGCTCTTCCACCAGCACCCATACTAGCATATGACCTTCTATCATCACTACCTTTATCGCCTCTTATGTTCATCAGACCGATATATCCTCTATTATCTAGCTCTTCTCTTAATGATTTTATTCTTAACATATTGCTCATACTAGTTCTGTTCATATCTATAAATATTACTTTTCCATGTGTCGGTATGCCATCTGCAAAACTGTATTGACTTGTCGATGTTAACATTATGATAAATGTTGCTAAGAAAGATATAATCTTTTTTCTCATAAATTCTCCCTGCTTTCTGATTTAAATCCTCATCTTTAAGAATACATTAAACATTGTCATTATAAACAAATAAATTTGGACCATCTATTTAAAATAAACAGCCCAAATTATAGGTTTCTTTGAATATATTAATTTTTAGGCTTTGCAAATATCATTCTACCTGCAGGAGTTTGAAGAACAGAAGTAACAAGTACTTTTATAGTCTCATTCATATATTTTCTTCCTCCATCAACTACTATCATAGTTCCATCATCTAGATATGCAACACCTTGTTGAGCCTCTTTTCCTTCTTTAACCACTTGAACAACCATATCTTCTCCTGGTATCGCAACTGGTTTTATAGCATTAGCTAACTCATTTATATTTAATACTTCAACACCTTGGAATTGAGCAACTTTATTTAAGTTATAATCATTTGTAACAACTTTTCCATTTAAAACCTGGGCAAGCTTTAATAATTTGCTATCAACTTCTGCTATATCATCAAAGTCCCTCTCACTTATTTCAACTTCTATATTTAATTCTTTCTGAATTACATTTAATATATCCAGACCTCTTCTACCTCTTACTCTTTTTAAATCATCTGAAGAATCTGCAATATGTCTCAGTTCCTCTAAAACAAAAGCAGGAATAATAAGTTTTCCTTCTATAAAACCTGTTTTACAAATATCAGCTATCCTTCCATCAATTATTACGCTTGTATCTAATACTTTTGGAGGAATGGCTTTTATATCTTTTTTGTTTTCTTTATCCTTATCTTTATCTTTAATAGGATTTGCTAATCTTCCTAATTTTCCAATATTAAATAAATCATTTTTACTTTTAAGCGCAACTTTCATTCCAAGATATCCTAGGAATAAATATAATAGTAAGGATAATATTCCACCTACTATTGGTATTCTATTTACTAATCCACTTAATAAATATGCAATAACAAATCCTACTATAAGACCCATAGACCCTAACAATATATCAGTCTGAGGATATTTTGACAATTCTTTATCCACTATTTTAGCAATTTCTTTTACTTTATTTACAACCCATGGTTCTATAAGATATCCTAAAATGGCTATTATTATACCTGCTACTACAGCTGCGATATAACCATATGTTTCTTTTCCAAATGTTAATATTTCAAAATCTTTCATTAATGTTAAATAGGTCGTTATACCTATTGTAAATCCAAGTAAAATAAACAATATTCTTGTTACTTTCCTTATCAATGCTTCACCCCCTAGTTATACTTATCTATTATAGACCAAAGTGTATATTATATTCAAGAAAAAAGTAGTAAAATTCATTTAAAATTCATCATATGTGTCTATCTAATAATACTAATTGTTTCATTTTTATGAGTCCATTTTTTATATATGTTGCTCTTATTTCGCCTATTCCTTCAACTTCATCTAGTTCTTCAATAGATGCATCTAGAATTTGTTGGAAGTTTTCAAAATAATTTACTAAGTTTTCTATTATTGCTGTTGGTAGTCTATGTATTTTGCTAAGAATTCTATAACCTCTTGTTTTTATAGGCATATCCATACTTTCAGAAAAACCACTATACCCTAATAGTTTTGCCATATTAACTAATTCTATTAGTTCTTCCGAATTTAAATTTTTGACTTTTTTCATAAGTTCTTTTATCTCTGTATTTTCTTTATTATAATCTTTGAATATTAATTTCTGATCTATTCTAGTTGTACCCATTAATTCTTCTAACTGCATACTTACTAAAGTTCCTTCATCACCCAATTCTATCACATATTTTTCAATTATACTTGTAACTCTCATTACCATTTCCATTTTCTGCATGACTAGTGCAACATCATAAATAGTTACCAAATCATTAAACTCCAAAGCATTTAAATTTGTTATAGCTTGGTCTAATACTGTCTTATATTTTTCTAGAGTTTGTATAGCCTGATTTGCCTTAGTAAATATCTTAGATATATCTTCGACTACATACTTCTCATTTCCTCTATAAACTGTTATAACATTTCTTCTTTGTGAAATTCCTATGACTATAGCACCAGTTTGCTTTGCTACTCTTTCTGCTGTTCTATGTCTTGTTCCTGTCTCTGATGTTTCTATAAAATAATCTGGTATAAGCTGTGCATTAGCAAACAGTATTTTTTTTACATCACCACTTAGAACTATAGCTCCATCCATTTTAGCTAATTCATATAGATATGATGGTGAATATTCTGCGTTTATAGCAAATCCACCATCTACTATTTTCATTACATCCTCGTTAGTTGCAATTACAATCAATCCACCTGTCTTAGCTCTTAGTACATTGTTTAAACCTAATCTAAGTGGAGTTCCAGGAGATATCATTTTTAATGCATATAGCATATTTTTATTATCTAGAAAATTCTCCATATTTATTGATTCCTCCCAAGTACTATATTTATAGCTTGTCTTAAGTTATCTACTGGCCATATTTCTATACCCTTGGTGTCTTTTACTACTTCATAATTACTTCTAGGAACTACTATCTTTTTAAAACCAAGTTTTTTACATTCAGCAATTCTCTTTTCTATAAAACTTACTGCTCTAACTTCTCCTGTAAGACCTACTTCTCCTGTAACAGCTATATCTTCATCTATAGGTATATTTCTAAAACTAGATGCTACAGAAATAGCTATGCCCAAGTCAATTGAAGGTTCATTTATCTTTATTCCCCCAACTATATTTATATAGACATCTTGATTTTGTATTTGCAAACCAACACGTTTTTCTAATACTGCTAATAACATACCTACTCTATTATAATCTACCCCTGTAGAGGTTCTTTTTGGTATACCAAAACTTGTAGGTGAAACTAATGCTTGTAATTCAAGTAACATTGGTCTTGTACCTTCTACAGTAGATATTATTACTGAACCCGCCACATCTTTTGGTTTTTCAGATATTAAAATTTTAGATGGATTATCAAGCTCTACTAAACCCAAATCTCTCATTTCAAATACTCCAAGTTCATTAGTTGAGCCAAATCTATTTTTAACAGCTCTTACTAATCTATAAGTATTATATCTTTCTCCTTCAAAATATAGAACAGTATCAACCATATGCTCTAGTAATTTTGGTCCTGCTAGTGAACCTTCTTTTGTCACATGACCAACTATGAATGTTGAAATTCCCATTTTTTTAGAAATTTTCATGAATTTTGAAGTACCTTCTTTAATTTGGCTGACAGTTCCTGGTGCAGAGGATATTTCTGGACTGAAGACAGTTTGAATTGAGTCTAGAATTATTAATTCTGGATTTATACTTTCTAAATAAGATTCAATTATACTTAAATTATTTTCAGCAAATATATATAAATTTTCTGAGTTAATACCTAATCTTTTAGCTCTCATTTTTATTTGAGATTCTGATTCTTCTCCAGTTATATATAGAACAGTTTTTCCTAAGTTAGCAACATTACTAGAAACTTGGATTAAAAGTGTTGACTTCCCTATACCAGGGTCTCCACCAACAAGTACTAAAGAACCTTTAACTATGCCACCCCCAAGCACTCTATCTAATTCATTTATATCTGTTGTAAACCTCTCTTCTTCTTTACTTTCTATTGAATTTATACTAACTGGTTTAGATGAAGATTTATCTATTATAAAGACCTCTTTTTTGGTGCTTTTTTGGTCTACTTCTTCTACAAATGTATTCCATTTTGTACATTCTGGACATTTCCCAAGCCATTTCGCTGTTTCATATCCACAAGATTGACATACATATTTTGTTTTTATTTTTGCCATGCTTTTATCATCCTTAATTTATTATTCTATACTATAATTTTAGCATATATGAAAGACAATATGTAAAGATTAAATAAAATAATTAAGGGCAATGAATTATTATAGATTCATTGCCCTTAAAATTTTGTTTAGATTATAAAACTTGTATCCGCAATATTTTAAAATGCAACTCTATTAAATTATTTAGTTTCAAAAACTATTTTCTCATCTTTGACTTTTGCCACTACATTACTTCCCTTTTCCACATCGCCTTTTAAGATTGCTTCAGATAATTCATCTTCTAACTCTTTTTGTAAAGCTCTTTTAAGAGGTCTTGCCCCATATTCTAAATCAAATCCAGATTTAGAAATTAATTTTACAGCTTCGTCACTCATTTCTAGTTTTATATTCATTTCTTTTAATCTATCTTGTAGTTTCGCTGTCATTAAAAGTATTATTTTTGATATGTGATTTTCATTTAATGAATGGAAAACAATTATATCATCTATTCTGTTCAAAAACTCAGGTCTGAATCTTTGTTTTAATTCACCCATTATATTTTCTTTCATTTTTTCATATTGAGATTTTTCTTCTTCATCTCCTTTAGCTATACTAAATCCTAAAGTTTTTTGTCTACCAATTGTAGATGCACCAACGTTTGATGTCATTATTACAATAGTATTCTTAAAATCTACAGTTCTTCCTTTTGAATCAGTTAATCTACCATCGTCTAGAATTTGTAACAGAATATTAAATACATCTGGATGAGCTTTTTCTATCTCATCAAATAAGATAACTGAATATGGATTTCTTCTTACTTTTTCAGTTAATTGACCACCTTCATCGTGACCTACATAACCTGGAGGTGAACCTATCATTCTTGACACAGCATGCTTTTCCATATATTCAGACATATCTATTCTAATTATTTGATTTTCATCTCCAAATTGTACTTCTGCCAATGCCTTAGATAGTTCTGTTTTACCTACTCCTGTAGGACCTAAAAATAAAAATGAACCAATTGGTCTGTTAGGATCTTTAAGACCTGCCCTTGACCTTCTAATTGCCTTTGAGATAGATTTTACTGCTTGTTCTTGACCTATGACTCTATTGTGCAGTATTTCCTCAAGTCTTAAAAGTCTATCAGCTTCTTCCTCAAGAATTTTATTAACAGGTATTCCTGTCCATAATCCTACTACTTCAGCAATAACTTCTCCATCAACTAGGTCTGAATGCTTAGATGACTTATTCCATCTTTCTCTAACATCTTCTAATTGTTTTTTAAGCAGACCTTGTTCATCTCTTATTTTTGCTGCCTTCTCAAAGTCTTGACATCTTACTGCTTCTTCTTTTTCTTTATCTATATTTTCTATCTCTAATTCTAATTTTTTTATTTCTGAAGGAGGTGTATTTTCTTTTAATCTTACTTTTGATGCAGCCTCATCAATCAAGTCTATAGCTTTATCTGGTAAATACCTATCTGATATATATCTAGTTGATAATTCTACAGCTGCTTTTATAGCATCATCAGTTATTTTAACTTTATGATGAGCTTCATATTTATCTCTTAACCCTTCTAATATTTTTATTGAGTCTTCTTTAGTTGGTTCATCCACCATAACCGGTTGGAATCTTCTTTCTAGAGCAGAATCTTTTTCAACATGCTTTCTATATTCATCAATTGTGGTTGCCCCTATAACTTGTATCTCGCCTCTTGCTAAGGCTGGTTTCAATATATTTGATGCATCTATAGAACCTTCTCCTGTAGACCCAGCTCCTATTATTGTATGCATCTCATCTATAAATAAAATTATGTTTCCGTTTTTAACAACTTCATCTACAACTTCTTTAATTCTTTCTTCAAATTCGCCTCTATACTTAGCCCCAGCTAATAATGAACCCATCTCTAAAGAGTATAAAGTTTTATTTTTTAATGTTTCTGGAACGTTTCCCAAAGCTATATTTGTTGCCAGCCCTTCAGCTATGGCTGTTTTACCTACTCCTGGGTCTCCTATCAACACTGGATTGTTTTTAGTTCTTCTACTTAATATTTGTATTACTCTTTGTATTTCTTTTTCTCTACCTATTACAGGGTCTATTTTATTCTGTTTTGCATATAGTGTAAGATTTCTTCCATACTTATCAAGCACTTTAGATTCTGCTTGATTCTGGTTGCCCGTGTAACTATTTTCTGCTTTGTATTGATTTTTATCACTAATACCCATCATATCAATTGTTAATTGGGCTAGAGTCCTATCATTTACTCCAGCATAATTTAAAATCTTATTAGCTATTCCTTCTCCTTCTTGAATTATTGCTAATAATATATGCTCAGTCCCAATATAATTTGTTTTTAATTTATTTGCAAACATACCTGATAACTCAAGTATTTGTTTACTTCTTGGGCTTAATACTATGTCTTCTGGGATTTCTTCTCCTTTACCTTCCATATCAATTATTTTGCCTTCTAAATACGCCTCTGTAAATCCAACTTTACTTAGAACTTTAGCAGCTATACCCTCTTCTTCTCTTAAAAGACCTAAAAGTATATGTTCACTTCCAACAATATTGTGCCCTAAGCTTTTAGCTGATTCAAACGCTAAATCAACTGCCTTCTTAGCTCTTTGTGTAAATCTATTGAAGTTCACAATTCATCCCTCCTCTTAATTTCTCCAAAGTTTCTCTAATGTATGTTGCTCTATTTATATCTCTATACTCAACATCATCACTCTTATACATTATTGACTGATGTGCTGGTTGTATACCTGTCATAAGTTGTTCTATAGCCTTTAAATCTAGTTTATCTATATAGTTCATTTCTATTCCCATTTTTATATTTGATAGATGACTCATTGCCTCTGCACTACTTATTACTCTTGAATTTTCAAGTGTTCCTATTGACCTAAATATTTTATCTTCTAATTTCATACCTAATTTTTTTTTCAATATTTCTCTAGCTTTTATTTCTTTTGAGATTGCATCTTTTGTAAGACCGCTTACATTTTCTATAATATTAGACTCCGTTCTTCCAAGTGTAAGTTGATTAGATATTTGATATATATTTCCTAACGCTTCTGTTCGTTCTCCATATATTCCTCTTATTGCTATACCTATTTGTGATGAAATTTTATAAAGTTCATCCATATAACCTAATTGACTTAATGCTGGTAAATGCATCATCACAGAAGCTCTCATTCCTGTCCCTGTATTAGTTGGACAAGATGTTAAGTAACCTAACTTTGTGCTAAATGCATATTCTAAACTCGATTCTAACAAATCATCTATTTCATTTGCTATACTATATGCACATTCTAAATTTAAATCATCACATATAGTTTGTATTCTTATATGGTCTTCTTCATTTATCATTATACTTACAGTTTTATCTTTTTTCACTATAACTGCACTTTTATCATTTTCCACTAAATCTGGACTTATTATATGTTCTTCAACCATAAGCATTTTTTTAGATTGATCTAAATCTTCAATTTTATAGAAATCAAACTCTTCTTTTTGTTCTAAGCTAGAATTCATAAATGCATTTTTTACTTTTTCTATTATTTCCATAGCACATTCTTTATCTAATCTATTTGGAAAAGGATAATTATTTAAGTTTCTAGCTAGCCTAACTCTTGATTTCATGACTATATTCTCTTTCATAATATCACTCCAATCTTAGTCAATAGAACCTTTTAAATATTTAATTTTATCTCTAAATTGAGCAGCCAACTCATACTCTTCATTTTTTATAGCTCTATCTAAATCTTCTTTTAACTCTTTAATCTCATTTTCTACACTTATCTTATAAAAAGATTTTTTAGGTGCCTTTCCTGTATGTTCTATATGACCATGTATATTTTGAAGCATTGGATTTACTTGACTACTAAATGCATTGTAACATTCACTACATCCAAATCTTCCATTATTCTTAAATTCACTATATGTCATATTACATTTTGGGCAAACTAGCTTTTCTTCAAGTTCTTTTTTGGGCTGGAAGCCCAAATTGGAAAATATATCCATCATTGAAAAAGGCATATCTAAATTAAAATTCATTTCTGTATTCTCTTTTGCACATTCACTACATAGATACATCTCTGTCTTTTCTCCATTGACTATCTTATTATAATATACAGATGCTTTATTCTTATTGCATTTTTGACATAGCATAAATTATCACTCCTCTATACTAAATAACCCTATTATTATATTCTTTAAAATATTAGACCTTACCTTCTCCTTTAATTCATATATTGGCATACATAACGATTTATCATCTATTGCATATAATATTAATTTCAATTCTCTTTCACTAATTAAATCTGACTCTCTTAAACCTTCTAATAACTCTCTTGCTTTCTTATAGGATATTTGACTTCCTATTTTTTCATTTAATAGCTCTCTAATATGCCCATCTTTACTTTTTCGTATTTTTTCTATTTGAACATATCCTCCGCCACCTTTTTTACTTTCAATATAATATCCCTTATCTATTGTAAATCTTGTTGTTAAGACATAATTTATTTGTGATGGTGCACAACTAAACAAGTTTGCTAGTTCATTTCTTTGAATTTGTATGCTATTGTCTTCTTCCATCAAATCTTTAATAAATTTTTCAATTATATCTGTCATAGTTGCCATTAATATCACCACATACCTTTTTATTTTTGACTTTCTTTGACTACTATTTTACACCTATTATTTAAATTTTTAAAGCCCTAAATTTTATAAATTTATATTTTTTGTAACAATTTATACATGAATTTATGTTTTCATTAATTATAAGTTTTTATTTATTATGTTTCTTATAACTAAACATAAAACTTTTTGCTTCATGATTAAATTTCAATATTTTAAATGCTTTATATTTTAAATATACC
>NZ_JAGWCV010000077.1:0-11539 GCF_020657735.1 Clostridioides sp. ZZV15-6383
CATATATAGTATGTTAAATATAATATTTTTTAATATCTATCAAAGCTTATTCTTGATAAAAATTTTCGTATATTTTTTTATTTAATATTGACAGATGTGATACGTTAATATAAGATAGTACTATAGTTAGTTAGTTGAGTAATTAACCAACTTGGAAAGGAGGAACTTATGAGATTAGTATTAAACAATGAAGAACCTATATTTATTCAAGTAGCACGAGCAATTGAAGATGAGATACTGTCAAATGGAATAAAAGAAGAAGAACAGGTTCCATCAACAACAGAGCTTTCAAAGCTTTATAAAATTAATCCAGCTACAGTATTAAAAGGTATAAATATATTGGTTGATAAGAATATTTTATACAAAAAGAGGGGGATAGGGATGTTTGTATCAGAGGGTGCAAAAACTATTATAAAAGAAGCTAGAAAAGAAAATTTTAAACATAATTTCATAAAAAATCTACTTCAAGAAGCTGAAAAATTAGAAATAAATAGAGAAGAATTAGTTGATATTATAATTAATTTCAAGGAGGATTAACATATGAGTAGTTCTATTAAGATAGAAAATTTATCTCACAGTTTTAAAAAACAAAATGTCTTTAATAATATGTCTTTAAACTTTGAAAAAAATAAGATATATGGTTTATTAGGTAAGAATGGAGCTGGAAAAACCACATTATTAAATATAATGGTAAATCAGTTAATTCAAAATGAAGGTGAGATAGAAATATTAGGAAAGAACCTAAAGGAAGATGTAAAAGTCTTGGAAGAAGTTTGCATTGTGAGGGAAAAAGAATTTTATAGCCCAGATTTTAAAGTAGGTCAGGTATTTGAATTTTCTTCTAGTTTCTATAAAAACTACGATAAGGGGTTAGAAGCAGAATTATGTAAATATTTTGATTTAAATACTAAAAAAAAGTATAAACAATTGTCAAGAGGGATGAAAACCATACTTTCAAATATAATAGGTATTTGTTCTAATTCAGCTATTACTATATTTGATGAGCCAACAATTGGTTTAGATGCAGTAAATAGACAAGAGTTTTATAACATAATTTTAGATAATTATATAAAAAATCCAAGGACAATAATAATATCAACTCATTTGATTGATGAAATAGATGATTTATTGGAACATGTAATAATATTAAATGAGGGAAAAATTATTATAGATGAAGAAATTGATGTTATAAAACAAAAAGCTCATTATATTACTGGAAATAAAGAAGAGTTAGAAAAATTAGAATGTATAAAAAATATAAAGCCTAAAAAGGCATTTGGAAATACAATTGCTTATTTTTACTATGGTGACTTTAGTGAAAATGATGAAAAAGTACTTAAAAATTCAAATATTGATGTAGGATACATGGGACTACAAGATATGTTTGTCAACATGACTAAGAAGGAGGGATTGTAATTGAATGAATTAAAGCCATATATAAAATTTTTTAATAAAAATACTAAGTTATATATAATTATGTTTGTAATTATGGGAATTCTTATGAACATTTTGCCAGTATTTATCCTCAAAATTTTTGGTGAATTATCTAAAAATAACTTATCTACAATTGTGAATCCTATTTTTACCTATATAGATATATTGATATTTGTGTATGGAGTAAATATAGCAAATAAAGATTTTTCAGGAGCTTTAAGTATAAGAGCAGATAGAAAAAGTTGTATAAAAGCTATTGTGATGGATTTAATTATTTTAAGCTTTGTAATTTCTATTATAGGTATAATTTTGATTTTTTTATCAAAGTTATTTATAGAAATTATGACAGGTTACAGTATAGACTTATCAGTTTTACTAAATAGAGATATAATTTGGACGTCTATATCTGCACTAATAGAGCCTTCAACATCAAGTATACCTCTAACTTATTTAAATTATTTTGCACAAATATGTATAAATGAAATATGTATAGGTCTTATAGGAGCATTATTGGGTGCTTTTACATATAGGGTTAGAAAGGCTACTAGTGTTACTATATTGATAGGATTACCTATACTAATTATAATTTATATAGTTAATTTTGCAACTAAAAATATGCATAAGATACTGATGTTTTTAGAAAAAATTATTTATTCATTTCAGAATCCTTTTATTTTATTCGGAACAAAAGTAGGAATTATAGTTATTTGTATAATATTTATAATTTTACTACTTAGAAAGGCACCAATTAAAGATTATGCAAATGACTTATTATAAGTAAAATAAAGAGACTGTCTCAAAATAGAGATAAGTCTTTTTTTATTGTTGAAATGATTAAAATATATTTTATTTCATACAAAAAAGAGTGTCTCATGAACTAAAAAGTTCACCTTGAGACACCCCTTCATTAGTTTTAATAAATATTGATTTTTAATAATTGTATCTACTTTTATATTTTTTAATAAATAGAATAGATATAAATATAGTTAGAATTTCAGCAAATGGAACAGTAAGCCATAATCCAGTTAGGTTCAACATAGGTGGAAGAATTATGATTCCTATGATTATAAAAACAAAGGCACGACTAAAAGATATAATAGCTGAAATTTTTCCATTGTGAAATGCTGTAAAAAATCCTGATGCAAATATATTTATACCAACAAATAAAAAAGCAAAGGCAAATATTTTTAATCCTTGTAAGGCTAACTCAAATACTGTGTTGTCTGGATTTACAAAAATACTAACAATAAATGGTGCAAAAACTAAAGCAATAATAAATACTAAAATAGAAGAAACAAATATGAATTTTAGAGAATATTTAAATGTTTCTCTTAACTTATCATTGTTTTCAGCACCAAAATTATAACTTATTAATGGAGATACTCCAGCAGCAAATCCTAAATAAACTGATGTCATTAGAAAATGAGCATACAATACTATTGTAAGAGCAGCAAGTCCATTTTCTCCTGCTAATTTTAAAGCCACTATATTAAATAAGAATGTTGTAATTCCTGTAGACAATTCTGTAACCATTTCAGAAGAACCATTTATCATAGTATCTCTTATAAGCCTAAAATCAGTTTTTGGTTTTCTTAGTTTTAATGTAGATTTACTTGATAAAAAGTAGATAATACCTAAAATACAAGTTAAAATAATACCTATAGCAGTTGCAACTGCAGCGCCTAAAAGACCCATTTCAAAATATTTAATAAATACATAATCTAATATTATATTTGTAACACCACCAATGACTGATAGAAATAAACTAAACTTAGAATTTCCATCAGTTCTTGCAAAGTATTCAAATATAAATTTTAAAATATAAAATGGTGTACATAAAATTATAACTTTACCATAAGTTATACAATATGGTAGTAACTTATCTGTCGCTCCAAGCAAAATAGATATTTCTTTGATGAAAAAGTATGAGATTATTGTGAATAGAGTTCCAACAATCAATGAAAACAAAACTATAAAAGAAAATGTATAGTTGGCTTCATCTTGTCTATTTTCACCCATACGTATAGAAACTATAGCTCCTCCACCAGTTGCCATCATTATTCCAAATCCACAAACAAGGTTGATTATAGGTAGTACAATATTTATACTAGCAAGAGCATTTGAACCAACTAATGTTGATACAAAGATACCATCTATTATTGTGTATAAAGATATAAATATCATGGATATAATTGCAGGAGAAACAAATTTTAGAAATTCAAAAGTAGTGAATTTTCTTGTAAATAAATTTTCCATAAATTTTACCTCCTTTTATTATTCTCTATATATAATAAGCTATATAGTAACTATATAGTCAAGAAAAATTTTATTTATACGATAAACAGCTTAAAATCAACAAAAAATCATATTGAAATGAGTTAGTATAATGATAATTAATAAGCTTATATTAGTAAAATTTAACTGTTTCTTAAGAGAATCTTTAGAAATATATGTATATAATCTTAAGATTTACAATCTATTATATAGATATAAGATTTTGTCTGAAAAGAAATATATTTTAACTGTATATCTTTTATACAACTTATTTTAAATTAGCTATTATTTATTAAATATAATGACTTTAATATAGAAGATAAGTTATTTTTATTTCAAGCAACGATTTTATATACTATATAGATTCTAGGAGTGTGAGATATGAAAAGGTTTTTTATAATGGTTTTAGGATGTATCTTTATTTTAGGTATGATTTCTGGTTGTAGCAAAAAAGAATCTAAGCCAGTAGAAACAAATAAGAATAATAGTGAATGGTTTAATAATTTAGAGACGGAGGATGTTGATGGAAATAAGGTAACAAAAGAGATATTTTCAGATAAAGAGCTTACTCTTATTAATGTCTGGACTACTTGGTGTGGACCATGTGTAGGTGAAATGCCAGAACTTGAAGCATTATCAAAAGAATATGAGAGTAATAATTCAAATGTAGCTGTAAAGGGATTAGTTGTAGAAGTCGACGAAACTGATGTGAGAATTGGTCTTTCAAATGAAGAGAAAAATTTAGTTAAAGACATTATGAAAAAATCAGGTGCAACTTATCAACAATTGACTGTCCCTGAAGGACTTAAAAAAACTGATTTTAAGAGAATTATAGAGTTTCCAACTACCTATTTTGTAGACAAGAAAGGAAACTTTGTGGGTGAAAAGGTCACAGGTGCAAATAGTAAGGAAGAGTGGAAAAAAATTATAGATGAAAGACTAAAAATGGTAAAAGCCAATGGTTAACTTTATTAAAGATAATAAAAAAGGCATTTCTATTATTGCAATTAGTATTATATTTATTGTATTAGGTACATATCGTGGAGAAGCAAATACAGTATTAACTAAAGCAATTATGATTTGTCTTGAGTGTATCGGGATTGGTTAGGAGAAGAGGTATGAAATTATTATCTAAAATAACTAATAATATAAGACTTATTACTCAAGTTGCATTTACAGCATTAACAAATGGATATATAAATGGATTTTTAGAAGGGACTATATATGGAGGAGAAAGTAAAAAATTGTGTGTACCTGGATTGAATTGTTATTCATGTCCAGGTGCACTTGGTGCATGTCCGATAGGTTCGCTACAAGCAGTTTTATCAAGCCGAGAGTATAAATTCTCATTTTATGTTGTTGGTTTTTTAATGGCATTTGGTGCCTTTTTTGGCAGATTTGTTTGTGGATGGCTTTGCCCTTTTGGACTTGTTCAAGATTTGTTATATAAAATACTATTTCCAGTAAAAATAAAAAAAGTTTATGGTGATAAATATCTAAAATATTTAAAGTACATGGTATTAATAATATTTGTAATTATTTTACCAGTTGCTGTTGTAAATGTAGCAGGAGGAGGAAACCCTTGGTTTTGTAAGTGGATTTGTCCTTCAGGCACACTTTTGGGAGGAATACCACTCATTTTAGAAAATGAGAGTTTAAAAGAATCAATCGGATTCTTATTTAGCTGGAAGTTGAGTATTTTGGTATTGATATTGCTGATATCAATAATGATTTATAGACCATTTTGTAGATATGTATGCCCTTTGGGAGCAATTTATAGCTTTTTTAATCCTATTTCAATATATAGATTTAAAATTGATAAAGATAAATGTACTAATTGCACAGCATGTCAATCAAAATGTAAGCTTGATATACCAGTATATAAAGATATAAATAGTCTAGATTGTATCAGATGTGGTGAGTGTATAAAAGTTTGTCCACATAATGCAATTACTACAACTTTTTCAAAAAATATAAAAGAGAAAAATATTTCTACAAAAAAAGTATAGGGAGAGATAATTTAATGAAGAAATTTACTATATATATTATAATGTTTGTAATATCAACATTAGTATTAGTTGGATGTACCAATAACAATAAGATAAAAAGTGAAGTAGATAATATGTTCAATGCAATAAAAACACAAGATTCAGATACTGTAGATAAGTATTTCCCAAAGTCAGGGTTAGGTAATTTTATATATGAAGATAAAGAAGGATTTAAAATGTATTCTAAAAATATGACTTGGGAGATTTTAGATATAAAGAAGAATAAGGATAAAGTGATTGTAGATTTGAAAGTTAACAATACTGATATGATTTCTATCCTAAAAAAGAATCCTCCTAAACTAGGAGAGATGATGCCAAATCCAACTATGAAAGATATTGATTCCGCAAATAAAAAAGAATTTAATATTAAATTAGAGCTTGTTAAATCTGGCGACAATTATGTTTGTAAAGTTACCCAAAAATTTGCAATGAAATTGTTAAATATAATTACTGGAGGTGGTACAGACTATTTGGCTGATTACAATAAAGATTACTATAAACAACTTGATAAAGAACAAAAAAATTATGAAAATCAAAGTAGTTAATCATAAAGATATAAACGAAATATAAGATAGGTTTATAATTGATTATAAGTGCTATTTTATATTTTTTAGAAAATTTTATTTGTAATTTTGTCTATGATATAATACCATTTTCAATAGTAGTGTTTTTTATTAGGATATTAGAAAAAGAGAAAAGTATCATCTTACTAGAGAAGGGGAGAGCTTGACTTAAAAAATATCAAGATAGAATTAATAAACAGATTGAATATATGAAAGAAGAAGGTGTTAATGATATTTTGTAGGAACACAATTCAAAGTTTGCATATTATTGAGGTTCAAATAAGGGGTGTAGACATTTTAATTCCTAAAATTAAGAAAATGTAAATAAGTTAGAATCAAAAATGTAAGAGTAAATTTAAAACAATATAAATGTGGTAGAATGAAATTCTTATAGAAGAATTTATTCTACCACTCTTAGGAATAAGTTATTTCATCTTATTTTATTATCTATAGAGTTATTTACATATATGTATATTTTACAGACCAAGATTTTCTCCTACTAATATTACTTTTATTTTTTTTGCTGGACGGCTAATTCTTGTAGTGACCATATATGCACAAATGCTTTCAGGACTTGTACAATCTATACAACTTCCAGTAATATAACAAGGAGTATTGACATCTTTAAAACGCTGTACAACTGCTGGCGATGCAATTGTTCTAGTTCTTTGTATTGCGTCATCAATGTTTTTTACGATTTTATTCATACCAGCTACAACTATAACATTTTTTGGACCAAATATCATTGCAGCTACACGATTACCATTTCCATCAATATTGAAGAGTTGTCCATCTTCACTAATTGCATTACTACTCATTAAAAAAGTATCACATAGAAGTGCTTGACGCATAATTTCAGTTCTTTCTTCTGGAGTTTTTGCTAAATCTCTATCAATAACTTTAAACCCTTTCTCTCTGATAGCAGTTTGTACGCCCATCTCTTTAAGAGTTTCAGAGCCTCCCCATGATACTACATGATTTTGAGGAATTAAATCTAAAATTTGTTGCAAAGCCTCATTTCTAGTTTTACAGTAATAAGCATCAAAATAACGTTTTTTGAGTGCTGTAACAATATGAGGAGCTAGTTTGTCATATCGTTTTTCTAATGGTGTTTGTCTTATCATAATAAAATCACTCCTTTATTTAAATTTTAATGTTGTAACTATTATGTTAACTAAACTTATACAATGTATTATTGTATAAAACCAACTTTATCATTACTATATTCCTAAGATTATGAAAATAGTTACAATATAGTTATAACATAAATATGTACTTAGTATAAGATTTACTATTAGTTTTTGACAAATAACTGGATATAGATATACTTATAAAAATATAGTTACTGATACTTTTTATTTTATATTTATGTAAAATAAAATTGTGAATTATAAGTAATTATAATTTTGTTTTATAAATAAAGGATTTAAATTTTATAGATTATAAAAAATAAAGGTACAATTTAGATGTACCTTTATTTTCCTTAAACATGTAAAGAATATTTTAGAAGTATTTTTTAATTACATATTTTTATAACCTTCCAATATCCTAATATAATGATTGGCCTCTCTTAAAACATGGTCTGCTAAAAGTGGTAATATTATAGATTTTATCTTACATTGCTCTATCCCTGATGTTCCTGCTTCTTTAAAATCTTTAAATTCAACAGTTTCATTTAGAGTTTCTTCTGTAATACTTTCAATATTAGAATCAATCATCTCATTTGCTTTTTCAATTAATTCATTGAATTTCATAGCAAAATCATTTGAAGTATTTATTAGCTCACCTTCAGACGGGTCTAGTAATCCTCTCATGAATAGGGCATGTTCCATCATAATATGGTTCCAGAATAATTCGATTTCTTTAGCATCTTTTGAGTCAATGTCTATTTTATTTTCAAGGTCAATTACATAAGAACGGTATAAGTTTGCTTCATGTATTAGATGTTCAAGAAGTAGAGGATAGTTTGAGGTAAATAGAGTACATGATAGTACTCCATCTAGGACTCTTTCTTTTAAATTAATAAGCCCATCAAGCAATCTTATTGCATCAGAGTTAAGTTGAGCTACATAATTTACTAAGTCTTGACCAACTTGTGGATCTACACCACTTTGTAGATTTAATTCTCTTGTAGTTATGTTTTGATTTATTTCTATTCCTGTAAACTCTTGTGTTTTTTGCTCTGCACCTAATGTGAGAGTAGTTACAATTTCTTCTGAATATAATATATCAGGTCTAATTATACCATTACTAGCACTAACAGTATATGATAATAAATCTTCAAATTGTTTCTTATAATGGTCAGCTTCCATAACAAGATTATAATCTTTATTTGTAAATCCTGCTTCTAAAAAAAGAGCATGCTCTTTCATAATTCTTGAAAAAAATAAATGTAATTCCAGTGATAAAATAACATATTTTTGATTATCTATCATAATTTCCTCCCTTTAGAAAGTATCTTATTTATAATACTTTATTCGTAATATTTAAATTTATGTATATTATAAATAAATTAACTGAATTCAGTTACTACTAATATCAATGGTTCCTATTGAATTATGGGTGAAAAAATTATCTTACCACTATTTTTATTGGATATATGAATAATAATTTACTGAAAAATTCTATATATTTTATACCCTATATAAAAAAATTCTTCTCTTGCTAAAAATGGTAGTTTGCTCTTTAAACCTATATATTTTGTTGTAGGTGTTGGAGAACTGTAAGATTCTATTCCATAGTCCTTTGCCATTAACATTGCCCTTTTCATGTGCATTGGGTCACTTACAATGATTGCTGTATGATATGAATTTTTATCCATTATCAATTTTGCATTTTCTATATTTTTCTGTGTTATATTCGATTCTTCTTCAAGTAATATTACTTCTTCTGATATTCCTTGATTTGTTGCATATTGTTTTGCAGCATAAGCGTCTGATTCTTCATTTCCATCTCCAATGCCTCCTGTAAAGATTAATTTGTCTGTATAGCCATTTTTATAAAGCCATATTCCATGATTTATGCGTTCTTGGAAAACAGGTGACACCTTTCCATTTGTAGTTCCAGCTCCAAGTATAATTACAACATCTGTTGCTTTTTTCTCATCAACAAAGCTATAATTCCATATGATGATTGTTGTTACTATAATATATACAATTATTATGATTCCAATGGCTATCAATAGCCATTTTATTAAATTCTTTTTCTTCATATCTATTCTGCCTTATTAAAAAAATTTTGTTGCATTGACATGATAATTATAGCATGATTTTGTAATCTAGTCATTTACATTAAACTAAGCATGCATATTAAAGTGGGTAAGAAGAATTTTACATAAGATTCTTCTTACCCAACTTTAATATATTTAATTTTATGCTAAGCCGCATTCACATAGTAGAATCATTATTCTATGGAGACATAACTCTACAATATCTTCTCCATATTTTTTTATAAAATCACCAATTTGAGTTTCTATGAATGAATAGTATTCTTTTAAACTAGCAATATATGCAGTCATTATATGAACACATTCATCAATCTTATCTTTAAACACAACAAATCCCCCTAAAAACGAAAAATAAAAATATTCAGTAAATAGCAGATATTATTTCATACATAAATCTATATAGTATGATATATTGCTTAGATATATTTTACAAGAGGATATGTAAAACTGGTTATCATAATTGTAAAACTGGATAAGTTTTTATTTAAAAAGAGAAATACTCCATTTTCAAATCTGATTATAGATAGTTAAGTTGGCAGATATTTAATAAGTTAAATTATATAAGTGTACTAGTAGTACACTTATATAATCACAATTAATCATATTCTCAAAAAACTTTAATTTTAAAATTTTCACTATTATAAAACATCATTTTATAGAGAATATATTGTATAAAATTACAGTTATATGTTTAATTTAAATGTAAAGTTATCAATTAATCTAGTTTTTCCTATAAACACAGCAATTGCTATGAGTATAGAACTTTCTATTTGTTCAACAGGTTGTAATATTTCACTATTTACGATTTCAATATAATCTATTTTTGCTAAATGCTCAGATTTTATTTTAGATGTTATTAATTCTTTTATATTTTTTAAATTTAGATTGCCTTTTGCTAGTTCTTCTTTTGCCAAATTTAGGCTCTTATTTAGGATTAGAGCAGATTTTCTCTCTTCATTTGAGAGATATATATTTCTTGAACTTTTTGCTAACCCATAATTTTCACGAACTATAGGACAGCCTATTATCTCTGTGTCTATGTTCAAATCTTTGACCATTCTTTTAATTACTACCAATTGTTGAGCATCTTTTTCTCCAAAATAAGCTTTATCAGGAGTTACTATATTTAGAAATTTTGAAACAACTAGGCAAATTACTCCAAAATGAACAGGTCTTTTAGATCCACAAAGAAAATCTGTAAGTCCAGACACATTTATAGTAGTACAATTGCCTTTTAAATACATTTCTTCTGATGATGGGTTAAAGACTACTGATGCACCACTATCCATACAGTATTTAAAATCCTTTTCTATATCTCTTGGATAGCTATTAAAATCTTCATTTGGTCCAAATTGAGTTGGATTTACAAAAACACTTACTACTACTTTATCATTTTCTTTTACAGCTTTTTTAATAAGAGTTTGGTGTCCTTCATGTAAAAATCCCATTGTAGTAACAAGCTCTATAGAATAACCTTCTTTTTTCCAGTCTTTAATTATATTTCTTAGTGATTTTATTTCTTTTATAAGCATTTTGTACCATCTTTAATCTTAATATAGTTTTTTTAATTCAGATTCATTTATTGAAAAGCTATGTTTTTCTTGTGGAAATACACCTGTATTAACTTCTAGTATGTAATTTTCAATTGAATCTTTCATTATATCTCCTATATTTGCATATTGCTTTACAAATTTAGGGACGAAATCTCCAAACATTCTCAACATATCTTGATAAACTAAAATTTGTTCATCATAATTAATTCCTGCTCCTATACCTATTGTAGGAATTGAAATAGAATTAGTTATCATTTTTAATATATTATATTTCAAACATAATTTTTTGTTAGTTAAAAAAATTATAGTGTATATATTAACAATAAAAAAAGACCCTAAAAAGAGTCTTTCCCGAAAAATCTATATATTATAATATAGTTATATTTTCTGCTTGAGGACCTCTAGCACCTTTAACTATATCAAAGCTTACTTCTTGACCTT
>NZ_JAGWCV010000078.1:0-11532 GCF_020657735.1 Clostridioides sp. ZZV15-6383
TTATAATAATAAAAGAAAACAATGGGGATTAAAAAAGATGACTCCTGTACATTACAAGAATCATCTTATGGTTTCATAATCACTCCGTGGTTTTTTAACTGTCCGATATAAAGGTCTCAGTTCATTTCGCACAGAGTGGCTTTTTACTTTTTTGTTTAACTTACTAATTAAGTAAATTATTACACTAGCTGCTAAACTTGCTAAAACACTAAGTAAAAACTCGTTCATACTTCCACCTCCTTCCTTTTAGGAAGTTGGTTTTTATCTTTAGTATGAACTCCACTCTTAAAATATAGTTTTAATCTTCTTGCTTATATAATTATATCATAAAGTTTTGGAAATTAATAACTATAGTTCTTATAATATAAATCTATTTATTTAAATTTCAAGCCCTATAAATGCAATAAGTAATGTAATTATACTTTCACAATCTAAAAAACTCTACAAGCCAATCTAAGAACTTTTATGAATATAATGTATTTATTTAAAATCAAAATCATTAAACTCTCAGAATAAGTTAAGTAATGTAAATATTTTTAGTCGTTTTTTTATCGCAACAGCTTATCATATTTTTTTATTTTGTCAAAACCAGTATAAATTTTTTTAGCCTAAGAGCATTGGCCAAAAAAAATTTATACTTAGCAAAGCTTTTTGACAAAATAATGCAAATATGAAATCTTCAGCTCAACAAAAAAAACAACTCGACGTTTTAATTTTTATAATTAATTTTTTATGGAGGTAAGTTGATGATAAAATTTTTAATTGGTAAAACTTATGAAACAAGTAGCATTTGTGATAGAGATTGTAAGTTCAGAATTAAAATTATAAGTAGAACAGAAAAAACACTTGTATATGAGGATGAAGATGGAAATAGGGCTAGAACTAAAATTCATAAGTTAGAAGATATAAACACTGAATTTATAAGACTAGGTAATTACAGCTTTGCTATTACATTTAAAGCAGATAGTAACTAGTGGGGGGGAGGGTATGGTATGTATAACTCAAATACAAATAATAAAAATAAAATCAGTTTTAGAAAATGGTTCAAATTTTATCTTATTGGATGTTCATGTATTTGCATGATTATAAGTTTATTTATGTTAATATATTTTGATTCAAATGGAGTTGAAACAATGGAAACTAATTCAGCATATAATTTTATAGAAAGTAAAATTCCAACTAATGCAAAATATCAAGGATATAAAAAAAATCATATTAATGCTAAAACAGTAATTTATTATAGTTATAAAGATGCAATACATACAGTAGAACTATATCATCCAGAAAATAATATTAAAGAAGTGAATTGGAATGAAGTTACAGATATTAAATTTGATTAATATAAAATAAAAATATATATGATAAAAACCTAGAAAAATATTTCTAGGTTTTTATTGTATTCTCGATAAAATTCCACCGTTTTATTTAGCTTTTGATACCTTTATAATTATTCGCCTTTGTAAATATACATTTCGCAACACAAGCACCTTAAAACCATCTTTAAATGTTTTATTTAAGATGAAGAGATTATTTCAGATTAAAAGTCAAAATTCTAAGTAATATAAGTACTCTTAGTCTGTTTTTTTATCGCAACAGCTTATCATATTTTTTATTTTGTCAAAACCAGTATAAATTTTTTAGCCTAAGAGCATTAGCCAAAAAAATTTGTACTTAGCAAAGCTTTTTGACAAATTAATTTAAATATTAAATCTTCAGTTCAATAAAAAAACAACTCTACTTTTTAATTTTTATTATATTCATTATCTAGGAAATCTTGAAAAGTATTATAGTCAATTAATCTTGATTCCTTCCAATATTCTAGTTCCCCATTTTCAATATTATTATCTTTACATTTAGACATAATCTCCTTCAATGACTTAAAAATATATTCTAGATTACTATTGGATTTTTGGGGATTACTTATTGACTTGATTATTTCCTCTGATAGCAATTCAGTTGTATTTCTCATCCAATCTTCATTATAAAGTTCTTCTGGATAGTCTACAGAACAGTTATATTTAGCTACCAAATTTGAACCATAATGGTTCATTATCTTACTCATATAGTCAAGTGATGTTGTATGACCACTTGTACTTGTTGTGGTACAAACCATACTACCTTTACCATGTAATCTCATAGTATGCATCCATGATGATGATCTATCAAAAAATATTTTTAGATCTCCAGATACATTATGTGCATATACAGGGCTCCCAAATATAACAAAATCAGAATTTATTATCTTTTGTCTTAACTTTCCCATATCATCATATTTATCATAAGGACATTCTGCTGTTTCAAAACATGTATCACAACCATTGCATGGTTGTATGTTTAACTGATTTGAAGTTATTATCTCATACTCTATAGAATTAAATTTTTGTTTTGTTACCTCTAAAATTTGACTAATAAATTTATATGTATTTGATTTTGTACCTTTTCTACTGCCTATATATGCAACTATCTTCTTCATATGCTACCTTCCTTTTAATCAAAATATTTTATTACAACCATACAATAAAATACGAAATATATATTCAAATAAACAATATAAAACAAATGCCTTGACTATTAAATTTTAAATACTTATTAGTCTAAATCTTACTTTGCGAATTTTGGTCTATATAATTTGATAAATTGAATAAGCCTATAAAGTTAGGCTTATTCAATTATTTTTTATATACTTATATATATCAGGTATATAAAACATTATATATAATAAAGCGAATATAGTTGTTAGTATAGGTCCAAATTCTAAAATCAAACTAATTCCTATATCTATAAATAACCCTATTACAAATTTTACGACTTTATTAATATTCATTAAAATCACCACCACTATATATATTTATTTTGCCATAAGAAATCATTCTATTTAGTTTTATTCTATTAATTACTTTATACTAATTTTTTATATCATACTAATATCATTATAGACTACATGCATCTAGATTGTTAAAAAACATTTCTTTATACAAATCACAATTTAATATTAAATATTCATGATCTCCTTGTTCCATGACTTCTCCATTGTTAAGTAATACAATATTTGATGATTTTTTTATTAAGTTGTTAAATCTATGTGCTATTATAATACCTATTTTATTCTTAAATATTTCCATATACATATCTTCTATTTCTCTTTCAGTAATAACATCTAATGATGCATTAGGTTCATCTAATATATACATATCTGCATTCTTTGCAAAAGCTCTTGCTGTGGCGATTTTTTGCCATTGACCCATAGATATTTGTCTTCCATTATCAAACCAAAAACCAATTTGAGAATCAATTTTATCTGAGTTTTTATTTAATATTTTATCTATTGAAAACTTCTCTGATATGTATTTTATGTATTCATCATCATCAATTTTATCTATATTTCCATAAGCTATATTATCATAATACGATGCTTCATATTTTGAAAAATCTTGAAAAAGGGTTCCAATAAGATTCATATATCTCTCTTTATCTATTTTTTTTAAATTTATCCCATTTATAAATATTTCACCTTCATAATTAGGATAAAACCCCATAAGAATCTTTATAAGTGTCGTTTTTCCTGATCCATTTGTACCTAATATTGTATACATTTTATTTGATTCAAACGTTAAATTTATATTATTTAATACATAGTTACTACTATTTTCATATTTAAAGGATAAATTTTTTATTTCTATAGTTTTTATTGAATCAATTTTTATTGAGCCATTTTTATCATTAGTATTATAATTAAAAAAATCATATAATAAATCAATATACAAACTTTCTTTCTTTATTTTGGCTACAATATCTAACATACTTTGTAAACTATCTTTAACTTTATTTAAAGAGTTTATATAAGTCATTACATTCCCAATAAGAATAGTTTTAATATATCCACAATATATTATATATATGAATATCGCTCCATCTACAATCTGTTCAGCTATTGAGACTATAGTCAAAGATACATAATATTTTTTAATAAGAGTAATATCTTGCAAAATAAACTTATTATACAATGTCTTATATTTATTTATAAAGAAATTCCCTACATTGTTTAGTTTAATTTCTTTAAAAAAATCCTCTCTTGTTAAAATATAGCTTAAATACCATGCCTTTCTAGATTCATTGGTTCTATTTTTTATAATAATATATTCTTTTAAGTTATAATTTTTAGTTATAAAATATTTAGCAATTGGTATTATAACTATTGGAATAACTAAAGCTAAGTTAAATGAAAAAAGAATAAAAGAATAAGATACAAGATTTATTGATACTCTCAATAGAGTGATAAAATTATCAATAAAGTTAACTGTATTGTTAATTCCATCTTCTTCAGATCTCTGAATCATATCATAAACTTTACTATCTTCAAAATCGCACAAATTTAGTGAATTACATTTTTCTAACAAACATGCCTTTAATTTTAAATGAAAATTTTTAATAAACTTACTTTGATATACATCAAAAATATTTTTTTGAAAAATCAATACTGTATCAATAGTAATATAAAAAATAATATTTCGTATTATAATATTAAATGTACTCAGTCCTAATTGTATATTGTTAATAATCTCTTGCATAACCAACATGCTAACAATAGGAATAATTGTTGCTATTAAAGTAGATATTAGAGATAAAAAAATATATTTTTTATCTACTTTAAATACAAATTTTAGTGTTAATTTTAAAGCTTTTATAATATCATCTCCTCATTTAAGTCTTAATCTGCTAGCTAAAAAATAACAATTTATTAAAATCATAATCATTATTAAATATAAGAGATAATGCTAAAACTATGCCTGTTGTTCCCTCTAAAAAATCATACGAATTAATCTCATAATTTTTAAATTCATGTTCTAAGTCAATATCTGAACATATTTTAAATCCATACTCGCTATATTCATCAAAACATTTTAAAATATTTCCAATTGAGTAATCTAAATTTGTTAACATAATTTTATCTTTGCTTTTTTTATACGCAAATATTTGCATAGCTAACATACTAGCATAACCATGACAAATATTTGGTGTAAAGAAACAGTATTCCTTAAAATATTGTTTAGCAATTTGTTTACAGTTATTATAATACTTTAAATATTGTTTTTCATCTATTGATGCATCTGCTAAAACTAGAGATAAACTTAAAGATCCATAGCACCACTTGTTAAAGTCTAGACTATAATCACGGTCTTTTAAAGTTCTACAATTATATTCTTCTAAGCCAATCATTGGAGGCCACGTTATAGTATTGTCTTTTTCTATTTCAAAATCATTGTATATATCAAAAAATGTTGAAATAGCATCATCTATACCCTCTACATTATATTTTTTACTTTTAGCAATTGTAAGGACTTTAAGTGGAGCAGCTATACCATGAGATAGTCCTAAGTTTATATTTCCAAATAAAAATTGTCCTCTTTCACTTTCTGTAGAATTTACATTGGAAATGAATATTTTTGGTACAGTGTATTCATTATAATTGATTTCTTCTGAAAGAGTTACTAAATACGCAATCATAAATTCTATCTTGTAACTTTCATCTTTTGTCCATTCAAATTCAAGTAAATAATTTAATATACCTGACATACCATATATGGCATCATAATCAAATGTATTAGTATTGTTCTCGTAATAGTCTATAAGTTGCTTAGATTTATTGTAGCCTTCATTTAGCAATAATTTATTTATATCGTTAAGAAAATTAGATAATAATCCTGTACTTCTATTAAAGGAATAAATTGAATACGCGGAATATCCAAGTCCTTGAAAAAAAAGAGGATAAAAATTTTTAAAAATATTACTTTCTATTTTATCCTTTAATATTTTTACTAACTCATATCCAATATAAATATACTTTTCTTTTTGTGAATCTGGTATTATAGGTAATAAATTAGAAATGCCAATTAAAAAATCTTCACAGTCATTCATCTCTATCAAATTATTTTCAAATTTATCATATATTTTTTCTAAGTACCAAAATATAATCTCAGTTATTTTTTCATTATATTTTGTACATTCTATTATTTCTATTTCCTCTAATAACATCTTTTACCTTTCTAATATATTAAAATTTTTTTATATAAACAAATTAATTTGAACTATTTATAATATTTTTTTCTATTATAAACATCTCTCATTGAATATCTAATAAAATGAGTTATTTTTTCTTCTTCCCCTGGGTTTCCTTTAAACCTATTACAAAACATATGAATTATTGAGAAAATTATACTGTCTATATTAGTAACATTAATATTTCTATCAAGCTTATTTTTAACTTCTTTTAAGAGACTATTTCTTTTTTCTAATAATGGATATAAATACTTAACTTTCTCTATGCTAAAAACATCATTATAAAAAATTATTTCTGAGAAATGTATATATCTTTGTTTATTACTTTTATACTCATCTCTCCACTTACCTTTACGTGTATATTTATTTAAAGCTTCCATGACTTCTTCTTCAGAAGAATATATTGTTTTTAATATTGATAATATACCTAAAAAATAATAAAATTCAACATCACTTGATTCAGATAAGTTTACTTTTTTTAATAGACTCATAACAAATTTACTATCAATTGAAAAAAAACGTTCAACATAATCAATCAATTCATTACCACCATATCTAGATATTTCAGGTAAATATGTATCAATTGAGGCTGTATATATCATACCTTGATCTCTTAATTTGTAAAAAAAGTTATTGATATATATAAGGTTATTCATTAAATCCTTACTATTTTCAAATCTAAATCTAACCCTTAAATTTTTTCCTCCTTCATCATAATATCTTATAAAAAACTTTATAGATGCTTCTTCCAAAGAGCTAAATAAATCCTCTACCTGTCTAATAACTTCATTTTCCCTTCCATTAATTCCATATAATTTGTAATATAGCCAGTTGTTCTCAAATGGTAAAATAAATGAGCTACTATCAGTAATAATATTTTCCTTGTAAGTTTCATCTATTTCTATTTCTTTGACATTATTAACATCTGCTTTAAAAAAAGAAAGTGAGTATTCAGATATATATTTATTGCTATATTGATCTTTAAGTATAAATTCGTCATTAGAAATAAACTCAAATTCTTCTAGTTTTATATATGAAAATTTCTTAATATATTTATATATATGTTCATAAAAATCTTTATTACTCAAATCAATTAATATCCTATTATCTGAATTTGCCAAATATACATATCTATCGATTTTAAATATATTTTTGATATTATCAAATTCTTGTATAAATAAAGAGTAATCTTTTATATTACTAAACATTTCTTCATATATACACCACTGCTTAGGGGTTATGATAACATTTTCAAACTTTATTCTTGGAGTAAATATGTACTTATTATTAAATAAATCGTATAATCTGTTTATAGGATTAGATTGATTTCTTTTGCTGATATTATAAAGTAAATTAGCTAATTTGCTGTGACCATATTTGTTAAGCATATCATTTTTAATAAATATAATTTTTTTACCTAATTTTAAGTTAATAATATCTATTGTATTATTTTTATTTATTCTTATATATAAATCTCTAATATATATATATGTATCGCTATTATTTTCACAAAGTGAAAATGATAAATTTGTATTATTTATTCTGATATTATTTCTAACATTTATTGACCTTGAATCTGGTAATAACTCTCTAATTTCAGCATAGATACAATCATTGTTATATTCATAATCATAATCTTGTCTTTTAAGTGTATCTAATACATTTAAGTATCCATTCTCAGATTTCAAAATTTCATAAAATCTATTATAAATTGAAGTTGATCTATCCGATCCGGGATTACTTGTAACAAAGCATTGATAATTTTCACTTTCAGATATTTTTTTAATCATTATGTTTAAATCAAAAGATTTAATCAGATCTATAGTTCTAGTGTCTTCTTTAGACTCAATAATTTTTTTAAAATTATCTTCCGTTAGCTCAACTTCATCTTTACATTCTTCGATAGCTTGTAAAATTTTAAAGTCTATAATATTTTTTATTTTTTCATCATTTTCATCATTATAATTTTTTTGTTGATCTATAGTATTCAATATATTAAGTTTGTTAGTATCAATAATATCTGTCAATGGAATTAGAGTGTCATAGCCATAGACTTCAGATACTTTTTCACAAAACATATTTTCATACACATTATTCTTGAAAGACAATTTGCTAATCTTACTTATAAAATTTTCTAAATCTTTTTTTATATGAATATCTAAATTTCTATTGTTTAAACTAATGCCTTTATTGATGTAGATGTAATTGTCTGCTTCAAATACAGAGCTCATTTTATCAACAAGTTCACAATATATAGAACTTGCTTTTTCAGAATTAATATTACTATCAATTGTTAAATTATTTTGTAATTTATCAATTAAAATTAAAATTTCTTCATATATTTTAATTTCTTTTTCTAAATTAAGAGATTTTAATGTTGATATCAAACATTCTAAACTATTTGAACAATACGATGGCTGTTTCAAATTAGTAATTAAAAATTCATTATCTAAAAGATTTTTTATAGTGCTTACTATAATTGTTTTATCCACCTCTGGATATGATTTCTCAATAACATTTAATGTTTCATTAAATGTTTTATAGTTCTCATTAAATTCTTTTATAAGTTCTATTAAATATGTATTTCTTATACTATATTCATTAAATCTATTTTCACTTTCAGCTCCATGTAAAGAAATTTGTGTATTCTTTAATCTATCACCAGAAATGTAAGTATTTTTATTAAACTTTAATGATAGTCTATCAAGTACATTCTCCTTATTCTCTAGTAGATGCACTATATTACAAATCCATTTATTATCAACTTTTATCTCTATTAAGTATTTATTATCTATAGATAGATTAGTACCTTCATTAAAACTTCCTACTCCTACACCAGCATATATTCCAAACGGAGTTGCCCTTATAGAAGCTCTTATTAAGTAATTTTTTAGTCCAAATGCAAAGGTATCATTATACTTAACTTTTTCACATTCTATATCTAAAAGCATATTATACATACTTTTACTAGATACCATCAACATATTTTTTACTAAATTATATATATTTTTATCCTTCATGTATGTTATAAGGTTTCCTTTATATTCTAATAAATCAAAGCATACATTTATTGGCAAACTTGGTGCTCTTACAATAAAATAATCAGATGATTTATATATAGTGATCACTCCTTTTGACTTATATTTTAATTTTATATACAAATAATTAAACTGTTTAATATACTTCCTATATGTGTAATACTTTTTTATAGTATAGTGTATTTATAAACCATTACAAAAACATATAACATACTGTTTAATTTATTTTATATATGTTCTATTACTTAATTTATTCCATATATGTTCTATTGCAAGGACTAATCTTAGTGTATGATGGATGGCATCCTTTACCTTCTGTTGTTTTATCACAAAGCTTTATACTTAATTTTATAGTATTAGTTACAATTTTAGAAGAAACATCTTTAGCATTATCATTCTTTTCATTACTCACAACCTTATTTAAATCTAAGTTAAAATCATCATATTTTGGCATTATATCTATTTCCCCCTTATTTTTTAGTATGTTATATGTTTCTTGTAGTGATTTACAAATAATCCTGTATTAATTTACATAAATTTCCTTTCACTATATAAAAAAATTCTACATTTTTATATAGAATCCTTCTTATTATTTATTTTTTTTCTAAATTTTTTTTTAATCATATAATATAGAATCATTACAAACTTTTTCTTAGTTCTTTATAATATATAAAAATATTTTTGTTAGTTTTCAATATTTGATATATATATTTATTTCTATATAAAATCTGTTATTATATATATATAATTTAAAAATTTAAAATAAGGGGAATTAATATGTCAAATAATATTAAAATAATAAAAAAAGAAATAAACTATTTCTTATTAATAAATTTTTTACTGATTGCTTTTACATCAATATTTTTATTTTTGTCAATATCAAAACCAAATAATAGTGAACTTATATCAAGCTTCTCTGTATTATTTATGTATATTCCTGCATTTTCAGCAATTGTTGTCCTAAAAAAAGTTTCTAATTACAAGTTTGATTCAACAGTGGATAAATTTTTAAAGTTTTTTGCTATAACTACAATTGTGAGAATAGTAATATCTATAGCTGAAACATTTTTAATGCATAGTAGTATTATTTCTTCAACAATAGATACATTAACATCTTTTTATCTTTTAGCGGTTGTTCTTTACAATGAATTTCAATTTGAAGTTTTAAATTTATCTTTAAGTAAAAATTTCAAAAAAGTTTTAGGCCTTCTATTAATATTCTTGATATTAATTATAGTTAGAAATATTATTGATAAAGAAGGTTTATCAATTAATGTTGTAAATAAATTTGTCACAGTATTTATAAATATAATTATAAATTTATGTTTTGGTTTTAATTTATTTTTTGGAGAAGAATTTGGATGGAGATACTTTCTTCAACCTAGACTACAAAAGATTTATGGCAAAAAATTTGGTGTATTAATTTTAGGTTTTATATGGGGAATTTGGCATTTGCCTCTTTGTGTCACTTTGTACAGTCCCGAAACCCCATTTTATTGTGTTATTTCTCAGATAGCATATTGTACCTTTATAGGAATATTTTTAGGATATACCTATATGAAGACCAAAAACCTTTGGGCACCAATATTAATCCACTTAGTAAATAACACTGTTTCTATTATACTTGAAGGAAGTATTGAGTCTATATTTACATTAGAATCACTATTATGGAGTATTCTAGTTGATGCTATATTGTTTTTACCATTCTTGTTCACTAAAGAGTACAAAACTAATAACTCTGATGAAATTTCTAACTAGTCTATAAATATCTGGCTCTCTAGAGGTAGAAATAAGCACAAATCTATCCTAGTAAGGCTATCTATTATGAAAATATTTAAATCTACTAATAAAGATACCACTTTTATCAAACATCAAATTTTATATCCTGATATAGAAAAAATAGAAGTATAATTTCATATATGGAAATTTTAAATCTTTATACAAGTTATAGTTATATCTAAATTTAAATAAGTACAAATGTATCATTGTTTCTTATGTAAACAATTACACTTTTGTCATACCTAAAAGAATTCTCTAAAATTTTAAGAGGATTCTTTTTTTATATCAAAAAAGAATCCTCCTTTTACTTTTCTTAAAATTTTTCATGAAATATTATAATAAAATTCAAAATCAATGAAAAATTGAACCATATTAATATAAAGAAAAAATTTGTATAGTTATACAAATAAGAATAGTAATAAACAAAAAATATTCTATAGGAAATAAATATATAACACTTATATATGTAAATAGGAAATAGTTAGAAGATGTTTTACATCAAATAATTATAAATAATTTATATAGTTATACAGATAAAAATAATAATATCTAAAATACATTCTATATTAAATAAATATATAAAACTTATATTTGTGAATAGAAAATAGTTAAAAGATATTTTACATCAAACAATTATAAATAATTTATATAGTTATAC